>VBFF01000018.1 GCA_005889285.1 Chloroflexota bacterium | reverse complement strand
GTGCGCGCCTACTTCCACGCCAACTACCTGAAGCCGCCTCAGGTCGAGATCGCGCCGGACGACGTCCTCCCGCAGGCCGCCTAACCGACCGGCACCCAGTTCGGCGCCTGCCCGGTATACGGGTAATCGGCTTCCCAATCGGTCAGCTGCTGCGGGCGGGAGCCGTCCCCGTTCATCACGTAGACCTGGGGCAGGTGATCGACCTGGCCCACGAACCCGATCCGGCGGTCGTAGACGGGCGTATTGGGCGTCGATCCATTCGGCGCATCCTTGCTTCCCGTCACCTTGACCACGCCGCCGGCCTCGCCGGCCGAAAAGATGTTGACCCGGTAGAGGGCCGCCGAGTCTCCTGTGCCGGTGGCGACAAACACGGTGCTGTTGTCGTTGAGCCAGGCGGCCCCCGTGACATCCAGCGGGCCACCGCGACGGTAGGCGCCGGCTCCGCTAGCCAAAAGGTCGTAGACCGAGAGTTCTGGTCCAGTCGCGGTCAGCCGCCGGAAGGCCAGCTTGGTCCCGTTCGGCGACCAGGCCGGGTGATCGGCCGGATCGTCGAGCCCGATTGGCCGGTAACGGCTGCGCAGGTCCAGGTTCATGATCCACAGATGGTTGACGCCCTGCGCGTCCGCCGTGCTGTAGGCGATCGATTTGCCGTCCGGGCTCAGCGCGACCGGATCGTTGACCCGCCCGTCCGTCGAATCGGTGAGGGCAATGTCTTCGAGCGTTGATGGGCGGAAGCGGTGCAGCGTCCCGGCTCGCCGGTAGATGATGGTGCCGTCCTGCGACCAGTAGACGGCGGACCCGTTGATACCCGGTCGAATCACGGTGCCGCTCGCCACGTCGACGATCTGGATGGGGCCGCTGTCCGCGTTGCGCGGTGCCTGGACCACCACGAGCCGCTGGCCGTCCGGTGACCAGTCGAAGGAGAGGAGGGCGTCCTCCAGCTGGCTCTGGGCACTGAGCTGATAGATGATTTTCGGCGTCGAGCGGCCCAGGAAGCCATCCGCGTGGGGATCCACGATGCCCACCGCGAAGGCCGGCTGGCCTGGCTGTGCCACAAGGTACCCGATCTTTCGGGACAGGCCCAGCGATCCCGTCCGAAAGCGGGTCTGGACGCGCCCATAGATGGCGTTGTCGTGAATGTCGACGGGCCGGTCGACGGAGACGGTGTAGCTCTGGTTGGGTTGGAGTACCCCGGTCGGGATGATCTCGAACTGGGCGCCGTCGCCGCCCGGCTTCGAGCGCAGCAAGAAGGGGGCGTCGGGGCTGAGCTGGACGGCGGCCCGCATCGCATCGGCCCGCATGGGGCGGCTGAAGCTGAGGACGATATTGCGGTCGGGGGCGACCGCCGTCGCGTTGTCGGGCGGATCGACCGCCACCAGGGCAGGCCGCCCCTCAGTGACGAACCGCCAGGAGTGCTCGAGGCCATTCTGCTGCCCGGTGGCATCGGCGTAGCCGGCGTGCATCGAAACCTGGTAGGCAGTGGAAACGTCGAAGTTGACGTGGGCGTGGATGAACGTCAGCGTGTTGCCACTCCAGGCGAAGTGACAGTTCTTCGATCCACTGCAGCCGGGCAAGGCGGGGCTGAGCCCGAAGCGCTGCTCCACCGATTCGTGGTTCATCGCCCGGTCGAAGTTGATGGTGATCGCCTGGTTGGTCGCCACATCGGTCGCTTCACGGCCAGGCGAGATGCTGACGATGCGCGGAGGGTTGAGCGCGCAGGCGCTCACCAGCGGCGCCAACAATGCCAGGATTACGAAGACTGCGCGGCGCATGCCCGGTTAGAAGGTTAGCGAGATGAGGGCCTGGCGAGGTCCAGCGGCGGGGGCGCTACCTTTGCTCTTCGAGCAACTGGCGCATCTCGTTGGCCAGGTTGGTCAGGCGAGCCGGGTCCACGAACATGATCGAAGTCTGCGAGATCCGGTCGATCGTCCGGTCCAGCGAATCGACGTTGTGCTCGGTCGAGCTCAGCATCTCCTTGACCTTCTTCGACCGATTCTGCAGCGCGTTGTCGGCCATCTGGTTCAACTGGCTCATCAGTGCCGGCCAATCGATGTCCGGCTCGCCGGCGGCCGGGCCCTGGGCGGGTTGAGGCGGCGGTTGATAGTTCGGGATGCGCTGGGGTGCCTGGGCCTGGGCGGCGGGGCCGGCTTGCACTGGGGCGGGAGCTGGCCGGTAAACGGTCGAGGGGACCGAGGGCGTCATGGCGAGCATCTCTTCCAGGCTCACCGATGCCGGCTCCTCGAGGTCGGCGACCGCTTTCACCTCGATGCGGGTCTTCGAGTCGGCGCAGAGCCGGGTCACGATCTCGGGGTCTTGCATCAACTGAGGCTGCCCCCGGGTAAAGGCGCCCAGCAGCTGGCCGTCACGCAACAGGATGATGCCCATCTCTTCCGGAGCGCGGACCAGGAGGCTGCCATGGATCTTCTCTTCCTGCAGATACTGGAGCAGGGCGCGGATGTCGACGAAGCGGGCCAGCAACCCCTGCAGGATGGTCGGCGCCGTCAGCAGCTGATAGATGGCGGTGACCACTTCGGAGGACAATTCGATGACGTCCATGCTGCCTTCGCCCCGGTCGACGTCGTTCTTGAAGAGGGAGAAGGCCGTGCGCCCGGTGGAGACCACCGCGCCCCCGTCGTAGAAGCTTTCGATCAGGCTGCCCTGGTAGAAGAGGATCATGCCTCGCGAGGCGAGCCCGGTGAGTCGCAGGTATCCGGTGAGCCGGTCGCTGCTCAGCGAGCGCAGCAGTTTGGGAAAATCGACGAAGGCGGTCTTGAGCGATTCGTAGACGAGCTTGCCAACCGGCAGCGGGTAGAGCTCGGTCGGCGGCGGCCCTTCTTCCGGTGCGGGCGCCGGTTGGGCAGCGGCCGGGGACTGGCTCACCACCGGGCGCTCACTGACCTGGGGTTGCGGCGGAGCCGATGGGACAGGAGCGGCGGCCTGGGCCGGCGCGGATTCGCGAGCCGGCGCCGGTCCGTTATCGGCACCGGGTACGCCCCGCCGCTTAGCCTCGGCGAGGATGTCGGCGGTGGGTGCGGTGATCGTTTCTTCGGTAGGGAGCTTGGATTTCGGATCGAAGGAGTAATCGCCTTGCCGCCAGGAGAGCGGTGTGAAAACGGCGTCCTCCCCCTGACTGCCGTTGCCATAGGCGTGAAAAAGATGTCCGAACAGAAAGAACAGCGAGTACGCCTCACCGCCATTTCGGACCTGAAGTGTACCGGTAGCGCGCTGGGCTTGCTTCGACTGCAACAGGGTGAGCAGCGGTGTCTGGTTGAGCGACCCCCTGTTGTCGAGAAGCCCCGGCGCCTGCTCGATGGTACTCACCAAAAGCCTCCCACCGCCCCGAGATTTCCAACCAATGCTAGCACAGGCCAAATACGATAACCGAACGGCGAGCGACACGCTGTGGCGCAGCTTCCCGTGACCCGGGGTAAGCTGTCAAGGCATGCCCGAATTGAGGACCTGCGACGACGCGTCGGCGTGGGACGCGTTCGTCTCCCAGGCCAGCGATGCCTCGGTATTGCAGGCCTGGGCATGGGGCAGCCTCAAGTCGCGCTACGGTTGGGGCGTTCAGCGCTACTTCTGGACCGATCACGGGACAGCCATCGGGGCGGTGGCCGTGCTTCGGCGCCGTCTTCCGGGCGGATTGGCCCTCAACTACGCGCCGCGTGGGCCCATCCTGGGCGGCCGCCTCGATCAGTGGCCGGGCTTCTGGCAGGCGCTGCGCGAGCGCCTCGCCCAGGAGAGCGGGACCGTCCTCAAGGTCGACCCGGAATGGACGACCGATGCGCAGCGGGCAGTGCTGACCGAGTCCGGCGCACTGCCGAGCCGCCATCCCATCCAGCACCAGGCCACCTGGCTGGTCGACATCAGCGGCGGAGACGAGGCGATGATGCGCCTGAAGGAGTCAACCCGGCGCAACATCCGCGCGGGCATCAAGCAGGGGATCACGGTGGAGGCGTCTGAAGCTTCGGCGGCGGTGGACAGCTTCTACGAACTGCTCCAGGAGACCGCCGCCCGCGAGCAGTTCACCATCCGCAGCCGCGCCTACTATCAGGATCTGCTCGCCCTCTTCCGCGAGCGCGGACAGGTCGGCGTTTACCTCGCCCGGCACGAGGAACGCTTGCTGGCCGGGGCCGTGATGCTCTTCTTCGGGCCCAAGCTGATTTACCTCTACGGCGGCACGCGGGGCGACGCCAAGGACCTCAAGCCCGGCTACCTCCTCCACTGGCGGGCGATCGAGGATGCCCAGCGACGGGGTTGCACCACCTACGACATGTGGGGCGTGCCGCTGGATCCGCAGCCAGGCCAGCGCGGCTACGGCTACTACGTCTTCAAGTCGCGGTTCAACGGGCGGATGGAGCGGTTCATCGGGCTGTACGACCTCCCGGTCAACCGCGCCGCGACGCTGACGATTCGCCTCGCGGAGCGGTTTGCGCGCGCGGGTCAGCCTGAGTTTGTCTGAGACCGCCCTCGCCGTCACGGCTGGCGACCAGCTGGGCGCGCAGGCGTGGGACCAGTTACTGCTGGCGCAGCCGGAGGCGAACCTATTGCAGAGCTGGAAGTGGGGCGAGCTGCAATCGCGCTTCGGGTGGAGCGTCGAGCGGCTCGTCGTCCACGATGGCCGCGCCGGCGTGTGCTCGTTGCTGCGCAGCGCCAGCCTCTACCCCGGCGGCGCGGTCTACTACGTGCCGCGCGGGCCAGTCGTCGCCGAGCGCGAGCGGTTGGTGGTGCTCGATGCCCTGGAGCAACGTGCCGCCAGCGGGCGGGGGCTGATCCTCCGGGTCGAGCCAAACGCCCGAGTCGGGGATGAATGGCCGGCGTTCTTCGAGGGTCGTGGATTCAGCAGGGGCAAGGCCGTCCAGCCGGAGGCAACGCGGCTGCTGCGCATCGACCTCGACCCGGAGTCGCTCAAGGCCGGCTTCAAGCCAAAGACCCGCTACAACCTCAACCTGGCGGAAAAAAAGGGAGTGACGGTGCGCGCCTCGCGCGACGTGGCGACCTTCGCCCGCCTGGCAGCCGACACCGGCAAGCGGCAGGGCATCCACCTGCCGGGCGTTGCCTATTACCAGGCCGCGCTCGACCTCTTCGGCCCGTCTGACGAGGTACGGCTGTACCTTGCCGAGCACGAGCGCGACACCCTGGGAGGCATCATGGTCTTCCGTTTCGGTAAGACGGCCTACTACCTTTTCGGCGGCTCGAGCGACCGCAAGCGCGAGCTGATGCCGAATTACCTGCTGCACTGGCAGGCGATGCTCGACTTCAAGGCCCTCGGCTGCGATACCTACGATTGGTGGGGGATTCCGGAGGAACCGGCGCCCGATCACCCCTGGTTCGGTCTCTACCGTTTCAAGACCGGTTTCGGCGGCGAGACGGTTCGCTACATCGGCCTCTACGAGCGGGTCCTGCGCCCCGTTCCGCTCAAGCTCGAACGGCGCCTCCAGCAACTGAAGGCGAAAGTCCGTGCCCCAGTGCATATACTGCGGTGAATGGCGAGGGAGCGAACGCTCTCCGAGCAGGCCTTTGAGCAATTCCCCCAGGCCCTGATGCTGGTCGACCGCGAGGCGACCGTGCTCTCGTTGAACGCCGTCGGCGAGCGCCTGACTGGGTGGGCTTCGAGGGACGCGATCGGGCGGCCGGCCGCCGACATCCTCGAAGTGCGCACCGAGACCGGGGTCAATCTCTGCGCGCCCAATGGGGCACTGCGGCGGGCGCTGCGGCTCGGGACCCGCATCAACACCCACTTCGCCTACCTGTTCCGGTTGCGCACCAGCGACGACCCGGTGCGGGTCTCCTACTCGGTGTCGCCCATCCGCCTCAAGGGGAAGACGCCGGACGCGGCGGTGATTATCATCCACGACGTCACGCCGGAGCTGGAGACGATCGAGGCGCGCGATGCCCTCATGCTCGCCGCGTCGCACGAGTTGAAAACACCGCTCACCACGCTCAAAGGGTTGAGCGAGCTCTTGCTCGACTTCGATCTGTCAGAAGCCCAACGGCGGGAGCTCTTGCAGGACCTCCACGGCCAGGCGGACCGGATGGAGAAGCTCATTGGGGATATCCTCGCGGTGAGCCGGATCGACTCGGGTCGCATCTCGGTCGACTTCTCGCGCGTCGACATCGGGTCGGTCGTGGATCACGTGTGTGACGAGGTCCGGCCGATGCTCAAGGGACGCACCCTCAAGTGCCGGGCCCCGGAGGACCTGCCGCCGGTCATGGGTGAGGCCCGCAAGCTTCACCAGATCCTGGTGAACCTGCTGACCAATGCCATAAAATACTCCGAACCCGGAACCCAGATCACCTTCAACGCGCGCGCCGACCAATCGGCGGTGAGATTCGAGGTCTCCGACCAGGGGGTCGGAATCCGCAAGGAGCACATGCCCCGGCTGTTCGAGAAGTTCTACCGTGCCGACGACCCCCTCGTGCGCCGCACCTCCGGCACCGGATTGGGGTTGTACATCGTGCGTAGCCTGGTGACGATGCTCGGCGGCCAGGTCCACGTGCGCAGCCGCCACGGGAAAGGCACTGTCTTCACGGTCATCTTGCCCCGCGCTGAGGCCACCAGCCGGACGCGGCCGCGCGTTGCCGTCGGCGCGCATTAACCGATGCCACCCGCGAAGAAGATCCTGATCGTCGACGACGAGGCCATGATCCGCAAGGCGGTCCATCTCGCCCTCGAGAAAGAGGGCTACGAGGTGGTCGAGGCGGAGACCGGCGCCGAGGCGCTCCGCCGGATCGAGCTCAGCAAGCCGGACCTGATCCTGCTCGACATCATGCTCCCCGACGTCTCCGGTTTCGACGTCTGCCGTGACATCCGCAAGGCGGGCCTCCGAGTGCCGATCATCATTCTCAGCGCTAAGACGGAAGAGATCGATGTGGTATCGCCGCCCACCTGCGCAAGGCGCGCCAGGAGGAGGAAGCGGTCAACCAGGGGCGCCTGGAATTCAAGGACCTGGTGATCGACCTCAACGAGCGCCGCGTCTTCCACGACTCGAGCGAGGTGATGCTGACGCACACCGAGTTCGACCTGCTGGCATTCCTCGCCTCGAACGCGGGCAAGGTGCTATCGCGGGAGAAGATCCTCAACCACGTGTGGGGCTACGAGTACCCGATCGAGACCCGGGTGATCGACGTCCACATCCGCAACCTTCGCCGGAAGATCGAGCAGGACCCCTCCCATCCGTTCTTCATTCTCGCGGTGCCGGGCATCGGCTACCGCTTCACCAGCGCCGGCAAACTCGGCTAGCCCGTCAGGAGGCCGCGGCGCCGGCGGCCGGCCGCAGCTCACGGTAAACCGACAGCAGCCGGTCGAGGTTATCCGCAAGGCTGAAGCGTTCCACGGCGCGCGTACGGGCACGGCGGCCAAGCTCCTCGCGGAACTTGGGAAATTCGATCAACGTGCGCAGCGCCAGCCGGAGTTGTCCGTCGAGATCCTTGGTGTCGAGGACGATGCCCGCCCCGCGCAGCGCTTCGCCATCCGAGCCGACGTCGGTCGCCACCGGCGCCACACCGCACGCCATGGCCTCGAGCAAGGAAAGCGAGAGCCCTTCAACCATGGACGGCAGTACGAACATGTCCATGGCCCGCAACATGGCGATCCGCTCCGCTTCATCGAGCACCTGCCCGGTGAAGACGACGCGGGCGCTCCCATAGCGTCGATCGAGGCGACGCTTCTCGCTTCCGCTTCCGACAACCACCAGCTTGACGTCATCGGGCGCATCGACATCCTGGAAGGCGCGCACCAGGAGGTCGACGTTCTTCTCGGGATCGACGCGGCCGAGATAGCCCACCAGCGCGCCGGCGTCGAGCGTCTGCTTGTAGTCCGATGCCCCGGGTGAGTACTTTTCCACGTCGACGCCGTTGGGGATCACGGCGATGTTGTCGGCCGCGACGCCGTAGTGCTCGAGCAGGTTCTTCTGCTGCTCCGAGAAGATGATCACGCGGTCGAAACTGGCCAGTGACTGGGCATAGAGACGGTAGACCGCCGTGCTGATGCCCTGCCAGAGCCCGAAGCGGGAGTCGTAGGGCACGTGGAAGGTGGCGACGGCCGGCAGGCCGAGCTCGTGGCACAGTTCGGGCAGTCCGAAATCGATCAGCGTCGAAAAGCTGAGCGAGACATGGACCAGGTCGACGTTCTCGCGGCGCAGCAGATCGGTGATGCTGCGTTTCGTCCTCGGCGAGGAGATGATGTAGCGGTGGCTACCGGTCAGGGACCGGAGCGTGAGCCCGTCGTCGGTGACCGCCGCCAGCGTGCCGTGGTGGACGAAGAAGACCTTGACCCCACGAGCCCGAAGCCCGGCGACCGTCTCGCGCGAATAAGTGAGGAGGCCATCGCCCGCGCGGCCACTCTGATGCCCCAGCCAGGCGACGCGCAACGGCTCGGTCATCGGGGCTTGAGGTCTTCGAGGAGTTCGAGGAGAAAGGGACGGTTCTGCAGTTCGGGGTGGGGAATGTGCAGCCCGGGCTCGTCCACGGTGAGACCGTCGTAGCGCAGGATGTCGATGTCGATTTCTCGTGGCCCCCATCGTTGGCGGGCGGTGCGGCCAAGTTGCCGCTCGATGTCCTTCACGGTGTCGAGCAATGGCCGAGGTTCGAGTGATGTCTCCACCTCGAGCACCTGGTTCAAGAAGCGTGGCTGGTCTTCGACGCCGATCGGCTCCGTCTCCGCGACGCGCGACGCTCGAACCAGGGCGATGCCCGCAGCGGGCAATGCCGCGCGCGCCGCCTGCAGGTAGCCGCTGCGATCGCCCAGGTTACTCCCCAACGCCAACCACACCCTGGTCACGTGCCCCGGATGGCATCCGCCATGCGCGCCACGCGGACCATCGCCTTGACGTCGTGCACCCGGACGATGTCCGCGCCGCCGGCGATGCTGAGCGCGACCGCGGCCGCGGTCCCTTCCAGCCGGTCGCCGGCCGGCAGGTCGAGGGTCTTGCCGATGAACGACTTGCGCGAGGGGCCGATCAGGATCGGAAACCCCAGCCGGCGCAACTCGGGCAGCCGGCGGATGATCTCCAGGTTTTCCTCGCGTGTTTTCCCGAATCCGATGCCGGGGTCGAGGATGATGCGATCCTCTCGGATGCCGGCCGCTCGGCCCACCTCGACGCTCTCGAGCAGGCTCTGCGCGATCTCGCCAATCAGGTCGCGATAGCCGCCGCCGGGTTTGTTGTGCATCAGGATGACCGGGACGCCGGCCTGAGCGACGGCCCCCGCCATCGCCGGATCGCGCCGGAGTCCCCACACGTCGTTGACCAGGGTAGCTCCGGCTGCGAGCGCTTGTTCCGCGACCTGCGCCTTATAGGTGTCGATCGACACCGGCACCGCCACCGCGGCCGCCACCCGCTCCACGACGGGGATGACGCGCGACAATTCCTCCTCGGCGCTGAGTCCCGGACCAGCCCAGGTCTCCGGACGCGTCGATTCGCCACCGATGTCGATCAGGTCGGCGCCGTCCTCTTCCATCTGCCTGGCCTGGGTGACCGCGGTCTCGAGATCTGTCACGCCATCCCCCGAGAACGAGTCGGGAGTCACGTTGACGATGCCCATCAGGTAGGTGCGCGCACCCCAGGTGAAGTCACGCGCGCCGATGCGGGCCGATCGCATCGTGGCGGCCATCGGCCTGAGCGTAGCATCATGTCGTTTCGGTGACTGGCATCAAACTGAGCCGCCTCCTCGAGGGGGTCGAGGTGCTCGAAGCACCGCCGACCGACCCCGAGGTCACCGGCCTCTGCTACGACTCCCGGCGGTTGAAATCGGGCGACTGCTTCGTCGCCATTCCGGGCACGCACACCGACGGTCACCGCTACGTCGAAACGGCGCTGCGAGATGGTGCGGTGGCGGCGGTGGTACAGCGCCGGGCCGGTGCCGCCTGGCCGCAGGTGGTGGTGCCGGACACCCGCCGCGCGCTCGCCCTTATGTCGAGCACGCTCTACGGTCGGCCCAGCGCGGACATGGTGGTCATCGGCGTGACCGGAACCGATGGCAAGACCACCACCACGACGATGATCCAGCAGATGCTGCTGAGCGCCGGGCGGCGCGTCGGCTCGATGAGCACGGTGGACATCCGGTTGGGCGACGCCGTCGACCCCAACGATTCGCGCCAGACCACCCTGGAGGCGCTCGAGGTGCAGGAGCAGCTGGCTCGCATGCGCGATGCCGGGATCAAGTACGCCGTGATCGAGACCAGCTCGCACGGGCTCGCCTTACAACGCGTGGTGGGCGTCGAGTACGACGTCGCGGTCTTCACCAACATCGCGCACGAGCACCTCGATTTCCACAAGACGATCGAGGCCTACCGAGAGGCGAAGGCACAGCTGATCGACCTGACAGCCGGTAGTGCCCGCAAGGGTAACGAGAAGACGGCGGTGCTCAACCGCGACGATCCCAGTTACGCGTACCTCGTCGACCGGCCGATTGACCGCCGGATCACCTACGGCCTGCAGCTCGATGCGGATCTCAAGGCGGAGCGTGTCGAGGCGACGCCACAGGGTCTACGGGTCGATGCCGCGACTCCCCTGGGCCCGCTCGCGCTGAACCTGAAGTTGAGCGGCCGCTGGAACGCGGCCAATGCGCTGGCCGCGGCGGCCGCCGGTATCTCCGTCGGCCTGACGCTCGGCGAGATCCGCCAGGGGCTGGAGAGCTACAGTGGCGTCAGCGGCCGGATGGAGCGCGTCGACCTCGGCCAGCCGTTCAGCGTCATCATCGACTACGCGCATACACCGCAGAGCCTCGAGAAGGTGCTCCGCGAGCTGCGGCCCATCACCCGGGGGAAGCTGATTGCGGTCTTCGGGAGCGCCGGCGATCGCGATCGCGAGAAGCGGCCCTGGATGGGGGAGATCGCCGCCCGTCTCAGCGACTACGCCGTCTTCACCAACGAAGACCCGCGCGAAGAAGATGCCATGACCATCCTGAGCGAAATTGCCGCCGGTGCGGAAGAGGTCGGCTGGAGCGAGGGCACGGAGTACGCGCGCATCGAGGATCGGCGGCAGGGGATCGCGCATGCGGTCCGCCGCGCCGGCCCCGGGGACACCGTCCTGCTCGCCGGCAAGGGCCACGAGCGAAGCATTCTCATTGGTCGTGGGAAAGAGCCCTGGGACGAACGAGCCGCGGCCGAGGCGGCGATCCGCGGA
>VBFF01000182.1 GCA_005889285.1 Chloroflexota bacterium | reverse complement strand
GCATCATCGGCAGCCCGTTCCAGAGCATCCGGCAATGCTTCGACTTGATGGCCACGGCAACCGACGCCGATTGGGAGCTCATCGCCACCAGGATGGAGCGGGTGCCGCAGGCGCTGGCCAGCTTCGAGGCGGCGTTGCGCGAGGGGCAGCGCGGTGGGGTCGTGGCGGCGCGACGCCAGGCGTTGGTCTGCGCCGATCAAGGCGCCACCTGGAGCGGCCAGAAAGCGGCCCGGCCCTTCTTCGAGACGCTCGCCGCCAAATCCGATGCCCGCGGTACGGGCAACGCGGCGCTTCAGCGCCGGCTCGGCGCCGCCGCCCTTCGCGCCTCGGAAGCCTACGCACACACGACGCGCTTTCTGCGGGAGGAATACGCGCCGGCAGCGGCGGAACGTGATGCCGTGGGATCGGAGCGATACACGCTGTGGGCGCGAGCGTTTCTCGGGACGGCGATCGACCTGGACGAGACCTACCACTGGGCCTGGGACGAGCTCCACCGGATCGAGGATCGCATGGCCGCCGTCGCGGGACGAATCCTCGCCGGCGAAGCCTTGCCGGCGGTCGTTCATCTGAGACGGACCCCACGCGGTCGATCGAAGGTGTCGACGCCTTTCGCGACTGGCTCCAGGCGCTGATGGATCGAACAATCGCCGAACTGGATGGCACCCACTTCGACATCCCAGAACCCGTCAAGCGCGTCGAGGCCATGATCGCGCCGCCGGGAGGCGCCGCGGCCATGTATTACACCCGGCCGTCGGAGGATTTCAAACGACCGGGGCGGACCTGGTACCCAACACTGGGAAAAACCCGGTTTCCCTTGTGGGGCGAAGTTTCCACCGCCTACCACGAGGGCGTGCCCGGGCACCATCTTCAGCTGGCACAGCTGACCTATATGGGGGCCGAGCTCAACCGGTTCCAGCGCGTCGCCGCGTTCGTACCTGGCTACTCGGAGGGCTGGGCCCTCTACGCCGAGCGTCTGATGGGTGAGCTCGGGTACCTGGAGAATCCAGCCTACGAGCTCGGGATGCTCCGGGCACAGGCCTTCCGCGCCATGCGCGTGGTGGTCGACATCGGTGTGCATGTTGGACTGAAGATCCCCGCGAACGAGGCCTACCACCCAGCGGAGACTTGGTCGCCGGAGCTGATGTTGCCCTTCGCCATCGAGCATGGCCATGAGCCTGAAGACTTCCTGCGCAGCGAGGTCGATCGCTACCTGGGCTGGCCGGGGCAGGCGATCTGTTACAAGGTCGGCGAGCGAGCCTGGCTCGCCGTCCGCGAGCAGGCGCGCGCGCGTGCGGGCAGCGCGTTCAACCTGAAGGCGTTCCATGGCCGCGCGCTCAACCTTGGACCAATGGGTCTCTCCCAGCTGGGGCGAGAACTTGGGTCAGTGGGTCGCTCGGTCTAACGCTTCGCCCAGCCCGGATCCGGGTAGCGAGGTCGGGCGCTGGCGACATCGGGTGGCCAGATGAGAACCGCGCGCCCTGACTGCACCTGCTGCACATAAACCGGCTTCGCGGTGTTGGCCCCGCGGTCGTCGAACTTGATTTGACCGAAGAACGTGCTCAGGTCGGTGGCGGCGAGCGCGTCCCGCACCTTGGCGGGCTCCGTCGAGGCTGCCCGCTCGATCGCCACCTCGAGGGTCAGGCAGGCGGCGGTCGCGGCGGCGGCATACTGATCTGGCAGGTGCCCGGACCGCGAGGCGAACGCCAGCGCGTAATGGAAGCTATCGAGGAAGTAACTGATCTTGTTGCGGGCCGCCGGTGCCCACTGTGTCGCTCCCACCGCGAAGTTCGCGGCCCTGTGGAGGTCGGCGGTGAACTGGTCTACGCCGGGCCCGTCGCTAAAGCCAAAGAGCTTGGCCTGAATGTTCATTTGCTGGGCCTGTTGAACGGTGCGCACGCTCTCACTGGGATGGCCAGCCTCGAGGATAATCTCAGCTCCGGCGGCGGCGGCCGCCCCCAGCTGGCTGCTGATGTCGTTGACGCCCGAGGGATAGGTGTTCCAGTAGACCATCGTCAAGCCTTTCGCCTGCGCGTAGGCAGCGGTGGCGTTTGCGACCTCGGCTGACAGGCTATCGCTGGCGAACAGGATGGCAACCGATTGCGGTTTCGGGTTTTGCGCCAGCGCCATGTCGACGACGCCCTGCAGCTGCCGGCTGCGCGACGCCAAGACACTGAATAGATAGTGGTAGTGGCTGTTGAAGGTCGCGTCCGAAGAGGCACCACTGCTGACCATCGGGACCTGGTGCTGCTCGGCGACCGGCGCCGCCCGGCTTGCGGTGGCGTCGTTCGAGGGGCCTAGCAGCAGGGTGTCGTGATTCTCGGAGATCAAGCGCTCGGTGGTCGCCGCGGCGATCGATGGCCGGCTCTGGTCGTCGGCGATGTCGAGGCTCAGCCGGTGGCCGGCCCCCTTGAGATAGATGCCGCCCTTAGCGTTGATCCAATCCTGGCAGTAGAGGTACCCCTCCTTGGCCATCTGGCCGCTCGCCGCCTGGCTACCGGTGAGGGAGAGAACGGCCCCGACGGTAATGACGGTGCCCATCGGCGGACTGATCACGGCAGGAGCGGGCGAGCACGCGGCCGCCAGCGAGCTCGTCGCGATCAGGGCCGAGAGGACAAGCCAGGACCTCCGCACGTCGCGTGATTATGTGCTCGCCGCGCCAGCAAGCCCGGCCGATCGGCTGACAAATTTGTTGATAGCCGCGGAGGCAGGGCCG
>VBFF01000192.1 GCA_005889285.1 Chloroflexota bacterium | reverse complement strand
GACATGGGGCTGGCCTGGACCCCGAAGCTGTCGGCGACGATGGCCGCCGTGTCGAAATCGATCTGCTGGTTGATGTTCGCCATCACACCGTTCTTCATGAGCTCTTTGATGATGTCGACCGTCTTGACGTCGAGGTACTCCGCCAGCTCCTTGACCGACAGCGTTGGCGGGAGCTGTACCTTACCCTCGGCAACCGCCTTTTTGGCCTCGGTGGCCTGGCCGGCTGCGAACTGGGTGCGCACCGACGCCGCCTCCTGTTCCGGCGTCAGCACCGCCATGGCATGGCGTGGCGCGTGACGCGTCGGACGCAGGAAATCGAGGATATCCCGGGCCTCGACGCCGAGATCCCGAGCAAGCTGTTGAACCTTGATGCCGCGAGTTGTTGTAGCTATGAGTGACCTATCCTTTCCAATTCAACAGGCAATGATAGCCTGAGTCCGCCCACCGAGCGGTGGGCTCACGTCATTATTCCCTGACGAAGCCGCTCCCAATCGTGGGCCGTGACCGGCGAACCGAGGGCGCGATCGAGCGCGCGCCGCTTCTGCGCCAGGTCCCAGCAGGCCCGCTCGCGGCAGAGGTAGGCGCTCCGGCCGAGGACCCGCCGCGGATCCGCCACGATGCTCCCCTCGACCAGGGCGAACCGGTGCAGGGCCGACCTGGGCTTGACCTGGCGGCAGCCGACGCAGGTGCGAAGCGGCTCAGGACGTGCCGCTGCCAGCCTCCGGGGATCCCTCCTCCGCTTGCGGGACCGTCCCAGAATCTCCCTCCCCCGCTTGCGGGGGAGGGTTGGGGTGGGGGCCTTCGACCGACGGCTTGATATCGATCCTCCACCCGGTCAGCTTGGCCGCCAGGCGGGCGTTCTGCCCATCCTTGCCGATCGCGAGGGACAGTTGATTCTCCGGGACGTGGGCGGTGGCGGTGCGCGATTCCTTGTCGATCTCGACGCTCAACACCTGGGCCGGGCTGAGCGCGTTGGCCACCAGCTGGGCGGGTTCGTCGGCCCAGGGGATGACATCGACCCGCTCCGACCCCAGCTCGCCGACGACGCTGCGGATGCGGACGCCCCGAGGACCGACGCAGGCGCCGACCGGATCGATGCCCTCCTGGTTGGCCGAGACCGCGACCTTGGTGCGGACGCCGGGCTCGCGCGCCAGCGCGCGGATGACGACGGCGCCGGACGTCAGCTCCGGGATCTCGAACTCGAGCAGGCGGCGGACCAACGCCTTGTGCGCCCGCGACACCACCACCTGCGCCCCGCGACTTCTCTTGCGCTCCTCGAGCAAGAGGACCTTGAGGTGCTGGCCGGTTCGGATCGTCTCGCCCGGAATCTGCTCTTCCGGCGGCAGCACACCCTCCGCCTTGCCCAGCTCCAGGTAGATCGTGTGTCCTTCGGGCCGCTCCACGATCCGCTCGACGATGCCGCTCACCATCTCCCCTTTATGTTCGAGCACGTCCTTGAGCACCTGGTCTTTCTCGGCATCCCGCAGACGCTGGAAGACGACCTGCTTGCTGATCTGGGCCGCCAGCCGGGCAAAATCCTCGGTTGGCAGGGGGACGTCGACCAGGTCGCCCAGGGACGCGGGTCCCTGCTTGATGGCGTCCTCGAGGCTGATCTCCATCGCCGCGTCCGTTACGGTCTCCACCACCCGGCGCCGGCCGAAGATGGCAATCTGGGCGGTGTCCGGGTCGACATGCACGCGGATGTTTTCCATCGGATTGAAGGCGCGCCGGTAGGCGGTGGCCAATGCGGTTTCCATCAGGCTCAGCAGCGATTGCTTGGAGATGCCCTTCTCCTCCTGGACCTGGTCGAGCGCCTTGAGGAAGTCTGATTTGAGCATCAGTGCCTCGACAGGTCGACCGCCAAGCGGGAGGACATGACGTCCACCAGCGGGACCGCGACCGTTCTCAGATGCTTTCCCTCCCCGAGCTGCAATTCGATCTTGTCGTCGGAGACAGCGGTGAGCCGTCCTTCTGCAACCTGCTCACTGTCGCCCACGCGGTAGCGGACGTTGGCGCGCCGGCCGATGAAGCGGCGGTACTCATCGAGGTTGCGCAGCGGACGTTCCGCGCCCGGCGAGGAGACTTCGAGCTCATATCGTGTGGGGAACGGATCAGCCTGGTCGAGCAGTGCGCTCAGCGACTTGCTGACACGCTCGCAGTCATCGAGCGTCACACCCTCCCGCTGCCGGCGAGTGCCAGGTCATAGAGCTCGTAACCGAGGAAGCTGAGCGTGGGCAGGATCAACTCCCGGATCCGATCGAGCTGATTCGTGGTTGACGGCGTCACCAGTAAAAGAAAAAGGGCCGACGGCCCCGCATTGCAAAGTTCGTATTCACTTGGTCCTGAGTATAGGACTCCCTACCGTGGGTCGAGACGCCTCCAGACCACGAGCAAGGGGCTCGCGTTGAAGATCGATGAGTAGGTTCCGCTGACGATGCCGATCAGCAGCGCCAACGTGAAGCCCTTGATGTTTTGGGGGGAGATCAGGAAGAGCGCGACCAGGACGAAGACGACCGTCATCGAGGTGTTTATCGATCGCGCGAGCGATTGGATGATGCTCAGGTTGACGTTCTGCTCGAAGGTCAGCCGGCTCGCCTGCCGCAGGTTCTCACGGATCCGGTCGAAGATGACGATCGTGT
>VBFF01000017.1 GCA_005889285.1 Chloroflexota bacterium | reverse complement strand
CTCGAGCACGAGCCGATCACGAAGGAGACGATCGTGCACGGCATGGGCGATATCCATCTCGACGTCGTGCTCGAGAAGATGAAGCGCAAGTACGGGGTCGAGGGCACGCTGGCGGTGCCGCGCGTGCCCTACCAGGAAACGATCACCAGCAGCGCCAAGGCGGAGAAGAAATACAAGAAGCAGTCCGGCGGCGCCGGCCTCTACGGCCACTGCGTGATCGACATCGCCCCGGTCCAGCGTGGCACTGGGTTCGTCTGGGAAGACAAGATCTTCGGGGGCTCGATCCCGCAAAACTTCCGACCATCGGTCGAGAGGGGCGTACGGGAAACGATGGAGCAAGGGGTCCTGACCGGCAACCCGCTGGTGGACATCAAGGTCCGCCTGCTGGATGGATCAACGCACCAGGTCGATGGCAAGGACATCGCCTTCAAGCTGGCGGGCGCGATGGCGATGCGCCAGGCGGTGATGGATGCCAAGCCGGTGCTCCTCGAACCGATCATGGAGGTCGAGGTGCTGGTCCCCGAGCGCAACATGGGCGACGTCATCAGCGACCTGAACGGCAAGCGCGGCAAGATCGCGGGCATGGAGCCCTCGGGCGACCACATGGAAAAGGTGAAAGCCCAGGTACCGCTGTCGTCGATGTACCGATTCCCCATCGATCTTCGCTCCATCACCCAGGGTCGAGGGAAGTACTCGATGAAGTTCTCGCACTACGAAGAGGTGCCGGCCCATGCAGCGCAGCCGGTGATCGCCGCGTATCAGAAGTCGAAGGGCGGCGAGGAAGAGGAAGTGTAAATCAGCGTGGGCTCGGCGCCGCCCACAGCGCCACGCCGGCCCAGGCCAGCCCGAGAAGCGTCTTCGCGTCCAGCAGCTCCCCACTCGCGCGCAGCACCTGCAGGTCGTGCGCGTCGAAGGGATTGACCTTGAAGGACTCGTCGAGTTCGGGATGAGACTCGGTCGGCGAGAGGTCCTCGGCGAGAAAGAACGTCATTCGCTCATCGCAGTAACCCGGCATCAAGTAGGCGGTGCCGAGCAGGGTCCATCGCCGCGCCGTGAAGCCGGCTTCCTCAGCCAGCTCCCGTCGTGCCGCCGCTGGAATCTCCTCCCCGGGTTTATCGAGCGTCCCCGCCGGGATCTCCCATAACTCGCGGCCGGCCACATAGCGGAACTGGCGAACGAGCACGATGCGCCCGCTGGCATCCCGCGGGATGATGCCGACCGACCCGGGGTGTCGAACGATCTCCCTTGTCGTCAGCTGGCCGCTCGGTAGCCGTACGCGGTCCCGGTAGACCTTGAAGAGTTTGCCGCCATAGACTTCCTCGCTTTCGACCCGTTCCTCCATACCGGGATTATCATGGCTGCTTAGGTCATGATCGAACGCACCGTTCTCGAGATCGCTCAGCACCGCTTCTGGGCCTGGCAGCGCCGCCACCGGCCCACACCGCGCAGCCAGTTGCGCGAAACCGATCAACTGCTCGGTGCGATCGAAGAATGCCGCGTCCAAGAGCTGAAGTTGATCCCGACCGACATCTGGCGTCGCATCGTTCATCTGCTGGGCCAGCTGGAGGGCGGCTACACGCAACGGCTTGGTATCGACCGGTCCCTCGACGGGACAGCGGAGATCTTGTTCGAGGCCCAGGAGGCCCTCATGGTCGCGGCGCGAAGCCGCTGGCTTGGCCGAGCGGGCAACGTCGTCCCTCTGTTCCGCCGGCGCTAGCCGCCTACGAACATATGTTTGCTTTTTCCAACCGCCTGTGCTAGCCTTCCCGACATGGGCGAGATGGCGACACTGGTCCAAGGCACCCCTGGAAGCCGTCCGGTAGCCGATGTGAGCACCGTGCCGCTGCTGCGGCGCGTGGTCGAGAGCCTGGCGACGATGCGGCCCGGCCGCTATACCGTCTATCTGGGCAGGCCGGACCCAGCCGCGGTTCGAGCCGAATGGGACCAGGAAGTTGTCTTGCTGCGGAGCGCGCGACGAGCGGTGGTGACGACGCCCGACACGACGCCGCTTCCCCAGGAGGCCGATCGTCGCGACCCAGGCCTCGGCTGGCTGTCTCACATCTGGTTCAGCGCCGTGATGGGAGACGATACGGCGATGGCCGTGATCTGCCGGCCCGATGCCGAACACCCCGAGGAAGCGTGGCTGCTGACCGATCCGACGGCGGTGCGCCGCTTCGTCGCCGCCGTCGAGGGTGAGCTGGCTCGCCCGGACCCACAACTGCTCGCCGTCTAAAGACCTCCGTAGAATTGGGGCCTCGTGACGCCCCCTCACCAGCCGTGGCCGTTGCTGGTCGCCGGCACCATCACCCGCGACGACGTTCGCACGCCGATGGGCGTCAACACGGACGGACTCGGTGGATCAGCCACCTACTTCACGCTGGCGGCGCGGCTCTTTGCGCCCGTATCGGTCGTCGGCACCGCTGGCCCGGACTTCATGCACGCCTTTCAAGCCGCGATGAAAGGAACCGGCGCCGACCTGCGAAGCACGGTGACTTCCGAGCTCCCCACCTACCGCTGGTTCGCCGAGCACGACTACGAGACCGGCACCACCCGCAACGAGCGCTCGGACCAGGGCGCGTACCGTGGCTTTTCACCGGTCCTGACCGCCGATCAGCGCAAGTCCCGCATCGTTTTCCTCGGCAGCATGGAGCCCCGTCACCAGATGCGCGTGCTCGAGCAGCTCGACGATCCGTGGCTGGTCGCCGGTGACACGATGAAGCTCTACATTCGGGAGCAGCCCGAGGCTCTAGAACCGGTACTTCAGCGGCTCGACTATCTCTTCCTCAACGCCTCCGAGGCGATGGCGCTGGCAAAGGTCGGAACCATCGAGGAAGCCTCAGAGCAATTGCGCCACCGCTTCACCTTGCGCGGGCTCGTGATCAAGGAGGGCCCGAAAGGCGCAACGCTCTACCGCCACGGTGACGACATCCACCTTCCTGCCTTGCCGGTCGATCCGCCGATCGACCCCACGGGCGCGGGCGATGCGGTGGCGGCCGGGTTCCTGGGATGCCTGGCCGAGCAGCAGGTGGAGACGGACGACTCGGTGCGCCTGGCCCTCGGGTACGCCATGGTGATGGCCTCCTTCACCATCCAGCACTTCAGTGTGCGCGGGCTGCAGCCCATCACCCGCGAGGACGTCGAGTCCCGGATGGCGTCGATGGCCTGGCTCCCCTCGATGACGTGAGCTGGCGTGCCGGGAGCCTCGCGGTCGAGGTCTTGCAGGGTGACCTGACCGAGCAGGATGTCGACGCCATCGTCAACGCGGCGAATAACGACCTGGAGTTAGGAGGCGGTGTCGCCGGTGCGATCGCGCGCGCCGGCGGGCCGCAGATCCAGGCCGAGTGCGACGCGATCGGCCCCATCGAGGTCGGTGATGCCGCCATCACGGACGGGGGCAAGTTAACGGCGCGCTTCGTCATCCATGCCGCGAGCATGCGGTTGGGAGGCCGGACCGGGGCGGACGGCCTGCGCCGCTCCACTCGCCGCAGCCTTGAGATCGCCGACCTGCGCGGGCTGCGGTCGATCGCGTTTCCGGCCGTGGGTACCGGCATCGCTCGCTTTCCGCTCGAGGAGTGCGCTCGCATCATGATCGAGGAAGTCCTGGCTCATAGCCGCAACCCAACCAGTATCCGCCAGGTTCGGTTTGTACTCTTCGGCGATGGTGCCGAAGCCGCGTTCCGCGATGAAGCCGACCGCCAGCTAGCGGCCGCCGAACAATCCGGGAAAGAAGATCGAGGCGAGGAAGGCCAGCGTCACCGCCGTTAGGAACACCATGACAACGCCCGAGAAGACGTTGAAGAGCGGCGAGTTCGCGTAGCGGCCCATGATCCGCTTGTCGTTGGCCAGCAGGATCAGCAGCGGCAGGAGGAGGGGCAGGAGCATCCCGTTGATGATGTTCGGGAGGTTGGTGATCAAGACCAGGGGAGCGCCCGGGAACATGGCGATGCCCGCACCAATGACGATCGTGGCCGTGTAAATCGTGAGGAACGCCGGCGCCTCGCGGAAGGACTTGTCGATGCCGCGTTCGAGACCAAAGGCCTCGGTGATCGCGTAGGTGGTGGAGAGGGGCAGCACCGACGCGGCCATCAGCGAGGCGTTCAGGAGCCCAATCGCAAAGAGCTGTTCCGCATACTGGCCCGCCAGGGGCTTGAGCGCCAGGGCAATCTTGGAGAACGCCGAGGGGTCTGACGGGTTCACGGTGACATGGGCTGCGTAGATCGTGGCTCCCGTGGCGACGATGATGAAAAAGGCCACGACGTTCAGCATCAGGATGCCGGCGACTGTGTCGACCCGCTCGTACTTCAGGTCGTCGGGATGCAGTCCCTTGTCGGCGACGTTGGACTGCTGAAAAAACGCCATCCATGGCGTGATCGTCGTGCCGATGATCGTGATGAAGATGAGGATGAATGGCGGCGTGAGGTGGAACGTCGGAACCACGGTGTGGTGGATGACATCGCTCCACTTCGGGTGGGCAAGGAACGCCGAAACGATATAGCCGAGGTAGACCAGGGTGAGGAGCAGAAGGACGCGCTCGACGACGCGAAACGACCCCCGCAGAACCAGAAACCAGACCAGCAGGGCGGCCACCGGGATCGCGGCGTAGCGAGCGATGTTGCCGAACAAGAGTTGGGCCGCCCCACCGACGCCGGCGAATTCCGCGACGGTCGTGGCCGCGTTGGCGAAGAAGAGGAAGATCATCACCCAGAGCGTCGGGGCAATGCCGAAGCGTTCGCGAATCAGGTCCGACAACCCCTTCCCGGTGACGGTGCCCATGCGGGCCACCATCGACTGGATCGCGACCAGGCAGATGGCGGTGACGATCAGCAACCACAGCAGCTCGTAGCCGAACTGCGAGCCGGCCAGCGCGTACCCAGTAATCCCGGTCGCGTCGTTGTCGACGTTGCCGGTGATGATGCCGGGGCCGACCACCGCCAGCAACATCACGAGCCGCGTGCGCCGGCTGCGGAGGAGACCGAACGGCCGGGCCAGCGCGCTCGGCGGGCCCAAAACGGTTAGAAGATGCGGCGGCGGCGCCCGCCGGCCCGCGCCGGCATGACCCGCTCCATGACGTCATCGACGGTGACGATGCCGTGAATCCGATTGTGCTCGTCGACCACCGGGACCGCCAGCAGGTTGTACTTCGAGGTGACCTCGGCAACCTCGCGCGGCCCCGCGTCGAGGCGCACGGAAATCACGTTCTTGATCATGAAGTCACGGATCTTCGTTTCGGGCTTGGCCACGATCAGGTCGCGCAGGGAGAGGACCCCCAGCAGGTGCTCCTCCTCATCGGTGACATAGACGTAGTAGACGCTTTCGGCATCGGGTTCGAGCTCGCGCAACCGTTCGATCGCCTCGGCGGCGGTGAGGGTATGCAGGACGGCGACGTACTCGGTGGTCATCAGGCCACCAGCCGTGTCCTCACGGTAGGCGAGTAATTCCTCGACGTCGCCCGCCTCGTCCTCCTCCATCTTCTGCAGCAGTTGTTGCGCCCGCTCGCGCGGCATGTCGGCGAGCAGGTCCGCCACCTCGTCGGGGGCCATCGCCTCCAGGATGTCCGAGGCGCGCTCGACATCGAGCCGCTCGAGGATAGAGGCCTGCATCTGCGGCTCATCGATCTCTTCCAACGTATCCGCGGCTTTCTCGTCATCGAGGGCGGCGAAGACGGCACTCCGGTCGTCGGGGCTGAGCTCATTGACGATGTCGGCGATGTCGGCCGGATGGAGCTTGGCGAGCTTGGTGTGGGCGATCCGCAGCTTGACCGAGCTGACGTCGGTCTTCACGGGGTCGACGGCCTCCCAGGAGATGAGCTTTTGCGGCCAGTCCAGCCCGAGTGCCGCCGTGACGCGCCGGCCCAGCCCCTCGATCCCGACCCGGCGCGCCAGCCCACGACTGCCGATATCGACGCCGATGACGAGCATCGAGCCTTCGACCTGGGAAAGCTGCAGGTCGTTGACTCGCACCACCCGGCGGCCGTCCATGTCGACGATCTGCTTGTCGAGGATCTGCCGTGCCAGCCACAGCTCGGTATCGGCACGGCTGTGCGGCTGTAAGCTGCCGGCGTCCACCTTCAGGCTGAGCTCCTTGTTGTCCCAGCTGCGGACCACCGACCAATCGAGTGAGCGCACCTTGCGATTGCCCTTCAGGATGACGCCGGTGACCCTGGGGAAGGGCTCGGTCATCACCACCACCAGGTCGCGAACTCGCCCGACGCGATGCTGTCGAACGTCGACCACCTCAGCGTTGAGGAAATCGCTGAGGAAGATCAAACGGTTAGCCTCGGAATTGCTTGAAGAGCAATGACGCGTTGTGGCCGCCGAAGCCGAACGAGTTCGAGAGCGCCAGCTTGACGTCGAGCTCGCGCGCTCCCTCCGGGATGTAGTCGAGGTCACATTGCGGGTCGGGGTGCTCGAGGTTGATGGTGGGTGGAGCAACGCCCTCCTCGATGGCTTTCACCGAGATGACCGCTTCCACCGAACCTGCGGCGCCGAGCAGATGGCCCAGCATCGATTTGGTCGAGCTGATCGGGATCCGGTAGGCGGCCTCACCGAAGATGTCCTTGAACGCCAGCGTTTCGGCGACGTCACCCAGTTGGGTCGCGGTCCCGTGCGCGTTGATGTAGCTCACGTCCTCCGGCGCGACCCGCGCCTTGGCCAGGGTGCGCTTCATCGCTTGGGCGGCACCGGCGCCAACCGGGTCAGGCGCCGTGATATGGCTGGCATCGGCGGTCGCTCCGTAGCCGACGATCTCGGCGATGATCGGGGCACCGCGCTTGCGCGCCGAATCGAGCTGCTCGAGGATCAGGATCCCAGCCCCCTCCCCCATGACGAACCCGTCGCGTTCCAGGTCGAAGGGACGGCTGGCCAGCTGGGGCTCGACCTGGCGGGTCGAGACCGCCCGCGAGGCGCAGAAGGCGGCCAACGCAAGGGGAGTGACGCAGGCCTCGCTTCCACCCGCGATCATGGCCTTCGCGTCGCCACGCCGGATGGAAACCGTGCAGTAGTTCGGCCCTCGCGCGCCGAGGGCGATCGAAATCATGCCCGCGCCCATGTCGGCGATCATCATCGGCACGGTGAAGGGGCTGATGCGCGAGGGTCCTCGTTCCTTGAGGACGGTCAGCGCTTCCTCGATCTGCTCCAGGCCACCGATCGCGCTTCCCACGATGACGCCGACCTGGTCCCGGTTCGCCTCGGTGATCTTGAGTCCCGAGCCCTCGAGGGCCTCGCGAGTGGCGACCATTGCAAACTGGACGAATCGCGACATGCGGCGCGCCTCTTTGCGGTCGAGCCGGGCTTCCGGCTTGAAATCCACGACCTCGCTCGCGACCTGGCTCGGCATCCCGGACGGATCAAAGGCCTGCACCCGGCGCACGCCGGATCGACCCGCCTTGACCGCCTCCCAGGTTTCGCGTGTGGTGTGCCCCAGCGAGGTGATGGCGCCGGTCCCGGTGACGACAACCCGCGAGCCGTTTACCATTTCACGCTCGCCTTTCCGCACCGGGGCTCGCTTCTGCGATCCCTCCGCCGCCCCACCGCAGACACGCTGCCGCCCAGGTCGGGCCGCTCCCACAGGAGAGCACGAGGGCCGTCATCCCCTTTTGCAATCGCCCGCTTTTGACCGCGTCGTAGAGCGCCGTCAGCGGCGCAGCCGCCAGCAACGATCCGTAGCGCGCCTCATCCAGCAGGATGCGGCTCGATGCCACGCCGGCGAGCCGGCTCCAGGCTTGCGTGATTTCGGGCGCCGACTGCTCGCCAATCACCAGGTCGATCTCCGAGATCGCCAGGTGTGCTTTCTGAAGGCATTCCGCGGCCGCCTCGGTGAGGCCTCGCAACAGGGTTCGATCCTGGGCATCGCCATTGCCGTCGGGTTGCGCCGCGCCGCCCGCGGTCGTCGACAACACCCCACCGTCGTCGCCAGCGGAGGTCAGCACCACGGCGGCTGCTCCGCGGCCGTGAACGCGACCCCCCTGTCCCGGCAGATCGACCAACTGGTTATCCGACTCGGCGCCGATCAGCAGGAGGGCCCGCGCGCCGGCCGCCACATAGCGGATTCCGACGTTGAGCGCCGAGAGCACGCTGGTCTCAGCCGCGTAGAGGTCGAAACTGGCCACCATCGGCAACTTCAACTCCGTCTGCACCAGGCAGGCGGTCGTCGGCCAGAGCACGTCCGGCGTGGTGGTGCCGACGATGATCATCTCGATGTCGGAGGTGGGCACGTCTGCCGCGCCCAGGGCGGCGCGCGCGGCACCGGCTGCCAATGCCGGGGTTGACACACCCTGGTCCGATTGCACCCGGTAGGAGACACCCGTCAGGTCGGCGCCCGTGACACGCCGCGCGGGTTGGGCATCGGCCGGCGGCCGGTATACCCCCAGGCCGGCGATCGCCCCGAGGGCCAATCCGCGACGTGCCTGGGCAAGCGAAGGCATCGAGGCCGAGGTCACGCCTCATTTTAAGTCCCGCTTTTGCGCATCGTTACGATTGGGCTGAACGGGACCGTAACCAAGGGCCGCCCAGGGGGATACATCTCCGGCGGGGAAGCCCGGGTATTCGCGCTCCCGGTCGCGGTTCGCTATTGTATAGACCAAATTTGGGCTTAAGACCGTGCCCGCAACTTCAAGAACCAGTAGGAGGGAAGGATGGCCGAAGCGAATTTCGACAAGTTCCGCGGAATCATCGCGGAGCAGCTTGGCGTCGACGTCGAGAAGGTGACCCCGGAAGCCTCCTTCACGGATGACTTGCAGGCCGACTCGCTGGACCTGGTCGAGCTGATCATGGCCTTCGAGGAGGAATATGGGATGGAGATTTCGGATGAAGACGCCCAGAAGCTGCGCACCGTCGGCGAAGCCTGGAATTACGTCAAAGGGAAGGTGTCCGTCGCCTGACGCCCAACCTCCCGATGTCCGTCCCCTACGGGGCAGGCCCGGTGGCCTTTGTCTTCCCGGGGCAGGGTTCGCAATACGTCGGGATGGGCAAAGCGCTCTTCGACGTCTCCGACACCGCCCGTGAGGTCTTTAAGCGCGCCGACGAGATCCTTGGCTTCGCGCTGACGCGCATGTGCTTTGAAGGACCCGAACAGGATCTCAACGACACGATCAACGCCCAGCCGGCCATCCTCACCGTGAGCATCGCCTGTCTCAATGCGCTGCGCGAGCGCTGGCAGGCCATGGGGCAGGTGATCTCGCCGCAGTACGTCGCCGGGCACAGCCTCGGCGAGTTCACCGCGCTGGTGGCGGCCGACGTCATCGACTTCGAGAATGCCCTCGTGCTGGTCCGCGAACGCGGACGGCTGATGAAAGAGAACGGTACCCTGCGGCCGGGTGGGATGCTCGCGGTGCTGGGCCTCGACAAAGACCTACTCGAGGGAGTCGTCGCCGAAGCCGGCGCGCTTGGCGTCATCACCGTGGCCAACGCGAACTCTCCTGGACAGATCGTGCTCTCCGGCGAAGGCCCGGCGCTGGATCGCGCCACCGAGCTCGCCCGCGCGCGCGGCGCCACCCGGGTCGTGCGGCTGCCGATCAGCATCGCCTCGCATTCGCCGCTGATGGCGCGAGCCGCGGCGCAATTCGGCGAAATCGTCGCTCGGCTTCCGCTCCGTCAGCCCCGGATTCCTGTCGTCGCCAATATCACCGGCACGATCCTGACGAGTGCCGATGACATCCGCAAGGAGCTGGCCGACCATATCCTCAAACCGGTCCAGTGGACGGCCAGCGTTGTCGAGATGCTCGCCCGTGGTAGCGCGGAATTTCTCGAGATCGGACCCGGTCAAGTCCTCTCCGGACTGATCCGGCGCATCAGCCAGGACGCCCATGTCGTCACCCTGAACGATCGCGAGGTCGCCCGGGTCCTCACCCCTTCGCCGTCGGGATGAAACGCGTCGTCGTGACCGGAGTGGGGGCGGTGACGCCTGTCGGTCTCGATGCGCCCAGCACCTGGGCCGCCATGCTGGAAGGCCAGTCCGGAGTCGGGAAGGTGACGCTCTTCGACGCCAGCGAGTTTCCGGTGCAGATCGCGGGCGAGGTGAAGGGCTTCGACGCGACCGGCCGGATCGAGCCCAAGGAGCTCCGGCGGATGGACCGCTATGCCCAGCTCGGACTGGTCGCCGCGCAGGAGGCCTTCGCCGATGCCGGCATGGCGCGCAACGGCCTGCTCGACCAGGTGGGCGTCATCTTTGGCAGTGCGGCAGGCGGGCTTGGGGTCTTCCTCGAACAGCAGCGCATCCTTCAGGAGCGCGGCCTCAAGCGGGTCAGCCCGACCTTCATCCAGAACATGCTGACCGACACCGCCTCCGGGCATATCGCGATCGCGCTTGGCCTGCGGGGCCCGAATATGGCGGTCGTCTCCGCCTGCGCCACCGGCAGCGGGGCTGTGGGGGAGGCGTTCGAAACCATCCGCCGCGGCGATGCCGAGGCGATCGTCACCGGTGGCTCCGAGGCGGTTCTCGTTCCGGTCGTCTATGCGGGGTTCTGCGCGATGCGGGCGCTTGCCCAGCACGAGGATCCGGCACAGGCGTCCCGCCCCTTCGACAAGGAGCGCAATGGCTTCGTCATCTCGGAGGGCGCCGGAGCCCTCCTGCTCGAGGAGTTGGAGCACGCCCGCCACCGAGGGGCGCGCATCTACGCCGAGGTGATCGGCTACGGCTCGAGCAACGACGCCTTCGACATGGCCGCCCCCGCGGAGGGTGACGGCGCCGTGCTGACCATGCAGCGAGCGCTT
>VBFF01000016.1:7530-9726 GCA_005889285.1 Chloroflexota bacterium | reverse complement strand
CCCGAGCCCGCTGACAGCGGACACCCCGCTCGAGACAAGCTCGAGCAATCGCAGGACCACGAGCTGCTGCGTCGCCGCATTGATCGTGCTGATCAAACCCTGCGAGCCGATCAGCACGGCGAGCGCCCGGTCGAGTCCAGGCCGAGCATTGATCACCGCCAACGTGCTCAACCGCGGCCCGGCGACCCTGACCAAAGGGCTCTCGCGCACGATCAAGACCACCGGAATAATCGCCAGAAACAGCGCGACACCGCCGCCCAGAAACACGAGCCGCAGCCCGAACAAGTCGCCGGCGAGACCGCCCACCACCGGACCGATCGCACCACCCAGCGCGATTGCCGATGTCACCACACCCAACGCCCACCCGACTCGCGAACGCGGCGTCTCGGCCGCGACCAGCGCGGTCGCGGCGGCCACCGTGCCGCTGGTCGCGCCTTGCAGAAACCTCAAGATGATGAGCTCCGTCGGGTTCTGCACGAAGAAGATCAACCCAACAAAAATCGCGCCGCCGACCATCGACCGCAGCAGCATCGGCTTCCGGCCCAACCGATCGCCGAGGATGCCCCAGATCGGGCTCGCCACCGCCAACGCAAACCCAGACGCGCTCGCCGATGCGGCCGTCCAAAGGTCGAGGTCGCGACCGGGGTGGACGCCGAGGTCCTTGGACAGAAAGATGGAGAGGAAAGGAAAGGCAAAGCTGAATCCGAAGATCGCAGTGAACTCCGCGAACCACAGCGCCGCGAGGTTGCGCCGCCAGTTCACACCCCCCGCATTGACAGGCGGAACTGTCGCGCGAGGGTCAGTCGACAGGGGTCACGATCCCAGGATTTCGACGATGCGTTCGGACGTGATCGGAAGTCGATCTACGACGGCGTCAGCCCGCCGTTTGCGCAGCGCGTCCTCGACCGCGTTGGCGATCGCGGCCGGCACCGGGATCGTCCCGCTTTCGCCTGCGCCCTTGAAGCCTTCCGGGTTCGCGTCGGTCGGCGTCGAAATGTGCACCAGCAGAGGCGTGAAGGCGACCTCGCCCGTGCTGACGATCGTGTAGTCGAGAAAGCTGGCCGCGCGGAAGCTGCCGTCGGCGTCGTACGTCGCCGCCTCGAACAGCGCGTAGCCAATGCCGTGCGCGTATCCGCCGTGCATCTGGCCTTCGACGATGAGCTCGTTGATCGCCTGGCCCGTGTCGTGGGCGATGACGTAGCGGAGAACCTCGACCTGCCCTGTTTCAGGATCGACGGCGACGATGGCGGCGTGACACCCGCTGGAGAAGGTCAGCGGCCGGTGGGGGTCGAAGCTCTCCAGGACCTCCAGGCGCGCCGCGCACCGCGATGACGCCATCCTCCAGAACGAGATCGGCGACATCCGCCTCGAGCACCTCACCGGCCCGTTCGAGAAGCTTCTTGCGCAGCGCGGTCGCTGCCCGAGCGGTCGCGTTGCCCACCTGGACCGCGCTCCGGCTGCCGGCCGTCAGCTCGGCCGGCGGGACCTGGCTCGTGTCCGCAGCGGTGACGTGGATCTTCTCGAACGGCCAACCCAGCCGGTCCGCGGCCACCTGCGCCGCCATCGTCTGATGGCCCTGGCCCTGCGGCGTCGAACCCACATAAAGGAATGCAGTGCCGTCCTTTTGAATCCGGATTCGTGCCGGTTCGCCGCGTCCAAACCCGGTCGATTCCACGCAGCACGCGATCCCGACCCCGACCAGACGCCCATCAGAAGCCTGCCCCAATTTCTCGAGGGTCAGCTCCAGGAGCCGCGGATAGTCGCCGCTGTCGTAGACGAGCCCACGCCGACCGGCCGGATAACCGGTCGTGAACGGGATCTGCTCCGGCTGGATGAGGTTGCGACGTCGCAGCTCGGCCGGTGACATCTTCAGGGCGACAGCGAGTCGGTCGAGCACTCGCTCGATCCCGTAGTTGCCCAGCGGACGGCCACCGCCGCGAATGAATCCGGTCGGCACCGTGTTCGTGTAAACAAGCTGCGCCTCGACCTCCATCGCGGGCAGGACGTAGGCCGACAGCATGTGCGACACGATGAGGTCGGGCTGACCGGCGCCAGACCCCGAGTAAGCGCCGAGATCGTGAATCAAACGGCCGCGCAGGCCGCGCAGCTTGCCTTCCCGATCAGACGCGACGACAAGCTCGATCACCGAGCCGTGGCCTTGCGCTGTGGTCGCGCCGTCCTCGCTGCGCGTGGCCA
>VBFF01000016.1:0-7348 GCA_005889285.1 Chloroflexota bacterium | reverse complement strand
GGGTGAGGCGGTGACCGCGCGCGGTTCCATCGCCGCCCCGGCCACACGCGCGGTGGTCAAGCGAATGGACGCTGTGACGCTGTCCGGACCAAACGCTGACGCGACATCGCCAAACGTGGTCGTCTTGGACCGAGCGACATTGGAATCCATGTCGGCATGCACCGGCGAGGCGCCCGCGGCGGTCGCCGTAACCACGTCGCCGACCGCCGGCAGCGGATCCATCTCCGCGATCACCGACTCCGCCGCGTCGAGCGCCTGATAAGCGCTCTCGGCGACGACGACCGCGAACGCCTCGCCGACGTAGTTGACCTCGTCGCGATTCAGGATCGGGCGCCCGCGGCTCTCCATGTCCTCAGGCCCCCAATCGCTCAGGCCATCGGCGGTGTCGGGCAGATCATCAGCGGTCCAGACGGCTACGACGCCGGGCATGGATAAAGCGGTCGACGTGTCAATCGTCCGGATGCGCGCGTGGGGAAGGGTGGAGCGGCAGAAGGCCACGTGGACCAGACCGTCGAGCTTGATGTCCCCTGCAAACCGGCCGCTCCCCGTGATGAGTCGCTCGTCTTCGACGCGGCGCATGCGCCGGCCGATGTATGGAGCCACGCTCCTACAATAAGTCGTTCATTCCAGCCCATTCCGAACATGGGCGGCTAGCTCAGTTGGAAGAGCGCCAGCTTGACATGCTGGAGGTCGGGGGTTCGAAACCCTCGCCGCCCACCATCGGATCGGTGGCACCAGGGAGTCAGATGCCGGCCACGCTCAAAGAAAGGGTCGCGATCGTCACAGGAGCCAGCCGCGGCATTGGACGCGGCATCGCGATCGGCCTGGGTGAAGCCGGCTGCACGGTTTACGTCACGGGCCGCACCATTCGAGACGGCGACAGCGACCGCCCCGGCACGGTCACCAAGACGGCAGAGGAGGTCACCGCGGCGGGCGGCCGCGGGATCCCGCTGCGTTGCGACCACCGAATCGACGCCGAAGCCGCCGCCGTTTTCAGCCGCGTCATGGATGAGCAGGGGCGTCTCGACGTCCTGGTGAACAACGCAACCGAGTACACAACGGATGTCGGCCCGCCAGAAGACGCTCCGTTCTGGGAGCTACAGATAGAAGACTGGGACCTGATGCACAGAGTCGGGCTCAGGTCGCACTACGTCGCGAGCATCTACGCGGCGCGGATCATGGTCCCGCAGCGGCGGGGTCTGATCGTGAACGTGTCGTCAATGGGAGCGATCAAATACACGGGAAATGTTTCCTACAACGTCGTCAAGGCCGGCGTCGACATGCTGAGCCTGACCACCGCACACGAGCTCCGCGAGCACGATGTCGCCGTCGTCTCGCTGTGGCCGAGATTGACCCGGACCGCGGGCGTGATGGCACATCCGGAGATGTTCCCGAATCTGGACAAGGCCTGGTCGCCCGAGTTCAACGGCCGATGTGTTGCTGCGCTGGCAGCCGATCCGCGGGTGATCGAGAAGACCGGGCGAGCGCTGGATGTCGGCGAGGTCGCGAACGATTACGGTTTGACCGATTTCGACGGTCGTCGTCCAACCCCGCTGCAGCGACCGCCGGCCTGAGTTGGTGCTTAGCCCTATGCCAAGGCTGGGGCAGGTTGGAATAGGTCTGGAAGTGCTGTTCCGACCTCGTTCGAATCCACCTCGACGATCTCCGACCTGAGCGGCCCGAGGATCGCCAGCAGCTCTTCCTGCTCGGCGCTGGGGACTTTGAATTGTTTCAGCGTCGCGACGAGATCCTCGACCAGCGCATTGAACTCACCCTTCGTGACCTTCATCCCGGCATGCGCTTCTTTCATGCTGCGCCCGTTGTAATGGCAAGGACCGCCCGTCGCTTCGCAGACCTGGTCGATGAGCATCTTCGTCAAGCGCGCGAGGTCCGTTCTGGCGAACTTCAGGTTGATCCGGTCGTCTCGGGCCACCCGGTCCCTGAAGTCCCCAACGACCGCCGTAATGGCGTTGAGTCCACCGAGTCGGTCGTACAGCGTTTGTGCCATGGCCATCTCCTCCGTGCGAACCAGGTTCGTGGAGTGCGGTGCCGTCAAGCGGCATCCCCTCGCCCCGACTATTCGCCCTACCGGCCAACCTGTCAAGAGCCGAAAACGCGGCGCGGTGACGCTCTTCACCGCTGCATGAAACGCGCTTTACCGGCGAGCCTTGGTCACGCCCCCAAGAATGCTTCGGATTGGCTCCGCCCCCAGGAAGCGAGCGGCGCGCTCGGCCGATAGACCAGCGGCGACGTCTTGGATTACCGCCGAGGCGGCGGCGAAGGCTCGCTCCGTTCCGCTGTCGTCGCCCGTTGTGTACAAGGCGCGGGCCAGTGACGCCTGCGCCTGCCAGCGCTGAGGCGGACTGCCTAACCGATCGGCCAGGTCGACGGCAAGTCGCAGCTCTGGAAGTGCTTCGCCACTTTTGCCTACAGCGACGAGGGCCTGACCCAACAGCGTGCGGCCGACGATCTCATATTTCAGCCGGCGGACGGGTATGGACAGCTCGACGGTCTTTCGTGCCCACTCGACCGCATCCTCGATCCGTCCGGTCAGAAGGCCAAGCTCTGCTTTCGCGGCCGCCAGGCGAATGCCGACCAGCCAGCGGGCCCAGCCTCTCGTGTTGATCGAGTCCTCCCACTGGATGCGCCATGTGCTCTCTGCAGTCGCGATGTCACCCTGTAAAAGCGCGGTCTGTACGAGGTCGGCCATTGCCATCGCCCTCGGCATGGTGAACCCGGTCAGCAACTCGGCACCGACCAACGCGTCCTCGGTGCGGCGCCTTGCTTCATCCAGATCAAACAGGTCACGCAGCGGGAGCGTCGAATAGTTCTGGACGATCCGGGTTGACCGGCCGAGCTTTCGCGCAAGCTCAAGCGTCTGATCGAACAATGCAAGCCCTTCTTCATAGCGCCCGGTCGAGGTGAGAACCATGGCCCTCAGCGACGCGCTTCTCAGGCGCGCCTGGAGACTCAGAGGATCCGATTCCGACTCCGTCACCGCGGCCATCAGATCGCCGGCCTCGGCGTGGCGACCCATCCAGTAGAGCTGTTCGCCAAACATGTGTTGATGGTTGATGAGGTCCCAGGGCCTACTCCCCGGAACCCATGTGTCCAGGGCCTTCTGGCCCAGTTCCGCCGCGCGGTCGAGGTCACCCGGATGCCCCCTCATCGCGAGAGCCTGGCTCAGGCGGCTTGTCGAGACCGCCACAAGCTCCTCATCTCCCAACGCCTGCGCCAGCTCGAGTGCCTCCTGGGCTCCGGCGATCGTCTCCTCGCTGCGCTCTGTCCACTCGGTACCCCAAATCCATCCCAGGAGTCCTTCCACACGCTCACGACCGCTCAGCTCGGGCAGCAGCTCCCCTAAATCGTCGATCGCTGCCTGGTAGTCGTCGAGCCGGGAGCGGGCGAGCCCGCGCGCCAGGCGAATCCGGCGGCGGGAGGCGTCGTCAGACGCGAGCTCGAGCGCGGCATTGTAATGAGCGACCGCCTCCTCGAGGGCCCAGCCGTCGAGCGCCTGCTCGGCGGCAAGCATCAAGTAATCGATGGCCTTGTTGGGCTCCCCGGCCTCTCGCCAGTGATGGGCCAGGAATGCGGCCAGATCCTTCGCCTCACCAGCTGCCGATTCGATGTATTTCGCGACCGCCGCGTGGCGCTCGCGGCGGAGGGAGCGGGGAAGCGTCGAGTAGGCAACGTCTCGAATGAGCATGTGCTTGAACAGGTACTCGATGTCGCCGCGGACCCTGCTCGATGGCACCCGGCGGATGAAGTCCCGCCTCTCCAACGCAGCCAGAGCCTCGTCCAACTCTCGCTGGCCGCGGAGCGCGGAAAGTACGCCGCGCCAAAAGGTCGGGCCGACGACGGATGCGTCGAGGAGTACCGCGCGGGCGGTGGTTGGCAGAGCATCAAGGCGAGCGGCGATCGCTGCTCGGACTGTGGTCGGAAGGTCGGAACCGAGCTCGTGCCCCTCAGTGAGCGCCGAAGACAGCTCCTCGACGAAAAGAGGATTTCCTTCGGAGGCCTCGGCCAATCGCTCGATCGCCCCTTTGAGGCCGGCCGATTTCAGAACGAGTCGCTCCGCGAGGGTGAACGACTCGGCGCTGGACAACGGCTCGAGTCCAATCGTGGTGTGAGCGAACAGGCCACTGCCCCAGGCTGGTCTGCGGTCGACGAACTCCGGCCTGGTCAGCCCGACGATCACCAGCGGCACATCCTTTATATGCGTTGCGAGGTACTCGATGAGATCCAGAAGGGCGGCGTCGGCCCAGTGCAGGTCCTCGAAGATGACAAGCAGCGGTTGGATCGAAGCAAGACCCTCGAGCAACCGCCGGGCTGCAAAGAACAGGTAATCGCGATCACGGGCCGGTTCGTCGACACCAATGCCGGTGAGCAGCGAGAGGTAGCGGGTCGTCTCTTCGACTTCCGCCGCCGGCAGCAACCTCTCGACGGCCGCGTGGAGCTTCGCCCTGACCGTGCCCGGCGGATCGTTCTCGTAGATTTCCGCGATGCCTCGCACCAGCTGCGCGAACGCGCCGTATGCCGCACGCTCGCCATACGGCAGGCACCGCCCGCGCGCTACCGCGGCCCCGTTTTCCTGGACGCGGCGAGAGAACTCGCGCTGGAGCCTTGACTTGCCGATGCCGGGATGGCCGACCACCGTCACAAGATGGGGATGGCGGTCGGCGACCGCGCCATCCCAGATCGAGGCCATGAGCGTGAGCTCGCGCTCGCGTCCCACAATCGGGAGGTCGGGTCGGGCCCTACCCGCATCGACGATTCCGACTGCAAGCCACGCGTGGACCGGATCCTCCTTTCCCTTGGCCACGACCGACGGCAGAGCCTCGTATGTGATCGCGTTTCGAGTTAGCCGGTAGGTTTCCTCCCCCACCACGAGGCTGCCGGAGGGCGCTGAGTTCTGCAGCCTCGAGGCGGTGTTCACGACGTCGCCCATGGCGAGCGCCTCTCCGGTGGCGCGACCCGCTTGGACGTTTACGACAGCTTCGCCGGTGTTGACTGCGCCGCGGGCCTCGAGTTTCAGCTGCGAGACCGCCTCGAGCACCGCAAGGCCGGCTCTGACGGCACGCTCTGCGTCATCACCGTGGGATATGAGCGCTCCGAAAACAGCCATCACGGCGTCGCCGATGAATTTCTCCATGGTCCCGCCGAAGTCCTGGATCTTTTCTTGGGCGGCCGCATGGTACGCATGCAGGGTGTCTCTGACGTCTTCGGGATCCGCTCGGTCGGACCGGCCCGTGAAGCCGACGAGGTCCACGAAAAGCACCGAAACCAACTTGCGTTCTTGCTTCGCCGCCTCTTCTTTCAGCGCTGCGCCGCACGCGAGGCAGAACCGAGCTCCAGCCGGGTTGTCCTGACCGCACCGCGGACACGGCACGGCCGCAGTTTAACTCTGCGCAGTCATCCGTCTATTCGCAAAGACCTTGGAAACGCCGTACGGACTGCGCGGATGAGGATCCTCGTAGATGTGATCGATCCGATGGATGTTGAATGCGTTCCGTTAGCGAACGACGAATCCTGCTTGCCGCGTGGCGGCCTTACTGCGGCAGCTTCCTGATCGCGTCGCCCGCGCGCACGGTTCCTGAGACGACGACGCGGCAGTTCGCTCCGCGCAAGCGAAGGTCACGACCGATCGGAGAGTTGACGAACTTCAGCGCGTTCACGCCGAATCGCGCCGAGAACTTGGCGCAGCCGGTGTGCGGTGGCTCGCTGAACTCGATCACGGCCGAGCCGATCTGAACCCGGCTGCCCGGAGGCAGGTTGGCGCGGCTGATGTCGAGATCGACATAGAGCTGGTCGCCCGCATCCGCCCAACGGTCTCGATTCCCCGCCATCGCCGCCGCTGCCCGCGAGTTCATGAGCGTCAGCTGGGCATCTGGATTCGGACCACCATCCGGGGTGTGGGTGCTTCCTCGAACCCGCCAGGTGTCGCCCTCCAGACCATCGTGGATATCAAGCCGGGCCTCGGTCAGGACTTCTCGTTCGTCAACGCCGGGCCGCCGAACGATCAGCTCAACAGTCCCCCCGTCCGCGGGCGCTGCTCGGATGTGATCGAGGCTCTCCTCGAGCAGGGTCAGCTCGGCGTGTTGCAGCACACCGGTATTTTGCACGGGCCGACTCGTGTACGGCCGGTGATCGGCCCCTCTCTTATCTGGTCCCGGCGCCGACGACGAGCTCGGCGGGTGCTTCGAATCCGGTGGCGCCTTGAAAGGTCTGGAGCTCCCGCTCGATCTCTCGGACTCATGCCGGCCAATGTGGCCGGCTGATCAGACGGCAGGGACCGCAGGTACCGTGGAGAAGACCGGTTTTGTACGTCGCAGCAGTAGCCAGCGAACCCAGACCAGCAAGAGAACGTACTGAGCGAACTGGCCAATCGTGTAGGACACGACCACGATCGGAACCGGTGTTCTCGCCAAGCTTTCCAACGGATCCCAAACCAGCTCCATCAGCGCGTAAGCGACTGCTAGCCCGATCCAGAGCCGGGCCGGGGCATGTCGACTCCAGAACTCATAGACGAGGAGCAGCAGCAAGGGCGCTGAGAGCACCCAGTAGCTCAGCCACTCGATCGGGCCCAGCATCGGGGACAGGAGACAGGCGGCCGCAAATACTTGCCAGTTCGGCTCGTTCGTCTCCGGCACGCCTCGGGCGAGCAGCCAGGCGATGACCAACACGCACGCGGCGAGCGAGAAGTCGATCGCTGCCGATGTGGGCAGGCCGAGGCGGCAGAGCAGGGCAGCCGGCGAATAGTTCTCGGGGACGCAGCCGAACATCGCGCCACCGCCCTTGTTGAGAAACTCGGCGAAATAGAGCATCGGGTTGATCAGCGAAAGGTCACTCGCCCGCCAGGCGAGAAAGACGAGGCCCGCGATGCTCAGCCCACCCGCGACCGCGATCGACCAGACGCCGACCCAGCGCGATCGAGCGCGAATCAACAGCACCAGAGGTAGAAGAACCAGGATCGGCTTCAGCGCGATCGAGAGGCCGATCAGCAGGGCGGCCCACCCACCGTGGCGGCCGATCAGCACGAATCCGCCCAATGCCAGGACAAAGACGATGAGGTTGAACTGCAGCCAGAAGATGGTCGCGATCGCGGGCGCGAACACGGCCGCCGCGACCAAACTCCCCCACCACCAGCGCGATGGGAGGCGGCCGTCGAGCCGGCCCCAAACCACCATGAGCAGAGCGGCCCAGAGCATGACGTTGGCGGCCATGAAAAACCGCGCCGCGGTCTCTTCGGATGCGAGGCGCGTGATGGTCGCCATGGGGACGGCAAGAAAGGGCATCGCCGTCCAGCTGGCAAGCCGCTGCGGGTGGCCGGTCGCCCAGGCCTCGAGCC
>VBFF01000015.1 GCA_005889285.1 Chloroflexota bacterium | reverse complement strand
CCTGCTCCCCCGCAAGCTGGCCCAGCCGGCGACCAAGGGCGCGCAGCAGCAGGTGGATCGCGCCAAGGCCACGACGGTGCAGCGCGAGCAGCGCGAGCTGGATGAGGCGAAGGCATTGGCCGTCAAGCTCGAGGCCGTGCAGGTGGTGTTGAAATTACGGAGCGGGAAGGATGGCAAGCTGTTTGGTGCCGTGACCAACGCCGATGTGGCGTCGGCGCTCAAGCAGCAGCACGGGATCACGCTGGACCGTCGCAAGATCGAGTTCGATGAGCCGGTCAAGGCCATGGGTGCCGGCACCGCTCACGTGAAGCTCCACCGTGAGGTCACGGCGCAGATCCCGTTGATGGTCACCTCCGCTTGACCGTTGACCTGAGACGCGCGCCGGCGCCGCCGGCAGCCGGCGGCCGGGTACCGCCCCACAATCTTGAAGCGGAAGCATCCGTGCTCGGTTCCTTGATGCTCGATCGCAACGCCATCGTGCGGGTCGCCGACTTCCTGCGGCCCGATGACTTCTATCTCGATCACCATGCGCAGGTCTTCCGGGCGGCCCTGAATCTCTACGATCGCGCCGATCCCATCGACCTGCTCACGCTCGCATCCGAGCTCGAGAAGATGCTGGTCCTCGAACGTATCGGCGGCCAGGTGTTCCTCGCGGAGCTGGAGAGCCGCGTCCCGACCGCGGCCAACGTCGAGTACTACGGCCACCTCGTGGAGGAAGCGGCGACAAAGAGAAAGCTGATCAGCGCCGGTGGCAGGATCACGGCGCTCGGATTCGACGACAGCACGCCCGCGGGCCAGGCGCTCGATACCGCGGAAGGCGTGATCTTCAACATCGCCGAGGGCCGCATCACGCAGGACTTCGTCGCCCTCAAGGACATTCTCAAGACAACCTGGGATCAGATCGAGCAGATCCACAAGGATCAGTCAGTCGTCTCCGGCGTGCCCAGCGGCTTTAACGACCTTGATGCTAAGACCGGAGGCTTCCAGAAGTCGGACCTGATCATCATCGCTGCCAGGCCAGGCGTGGGTAAATGCATTGCGTGGGATTCGTTGATCGATGATCCCGTAACCGGTGCGCGGCTCACCGTTGATCAGTTCGTTCGTGAGCGGCGGCCACTCGTCTTCGGATTATCGCCTCGAGGTCGAATTGAATGGCGTCATGTTGGCGATTGGGTTGACAGTGGCATGCAGCCGTGCTTTGCCGTGACGACGCAGACCGGCCGACGGATCGAGGTGACAGGACATCATCCATTCATGACCATTACCGGCTGGCAACCACTACACGATCTGGTCGTCGGCGATGCCATCGCCGTGCCGCGGGCCATATCGATTTTTGGCAAGGAGTCGATAGACCCACAACGAGCTCGTTTGCTTGGATACTTCATTGGAGACGGCGGATTGTCCAGCGGGACGCCCGACTTTACGAATATCGATCAGGTGATTGTTGATGACTTCAAATCGATCATTGCGTCACAATTTCCCGATTGCCACGTCGCCCAGCGCGGCATAACGTATTTCGTTAGCGCCTGGCCGCGAGTTCGCGGTCTCGCCGTACGGGAACGTCTTGCCGCGTACGTTCAGCGTGTGCGTAGGCCGATTACGAAGAGCCCGATCATCGGGTGGCTCACAGGCTTCGGGCTATGGGGAAAGAAGGCCGATGCCAAACGCTTTCCAGACCAGGTGTGGCGGTGGAACCGGCAGACCCTTCGAGAATTCCTACGAGCCCTGATGTCGTGCGACGGCAGCATCTTCGCAACCCCAAATGGCCGTCCTCGGATCGAGTTCGCGGTTGCCTCGGAAGGGCTGGCCAAGGATGTTCACCATGCGTTCGTGCGCTTTGGCATTGTCTCGCGCTTGTACCGGAAGTCCGAGCGCTGCTGGCGCGTGCAGATCACCGATTCTGAATCGGTGGCTCGTTATCAAGTGGAGGTCGGGTGGGTAGGCGAGAAAGTGTGTCGGTTCCCGAAGGAGTTGCCACAGTTCCGGAGCAACAATGGCCATCTCCCGATGGCCGTCTGGAAAATGGTCGGCGAGACCGCTTCGAGCCGTGGCCTTTCGTGGTCAAAGCTGGCCGTTCTTTCCGGTGAACGGACTAGGACCTCGAGGTTCGAAACCTACAATCCGCGGGTCAATCACGGCCTCTCACAGCGGCGGCTGGCGATCTTCAATGAGGTCCTCGAAGATCGGCGCCTTGCGGCACTGGCAAATCCGGAGTTGTACTGGGATCGGATCGTATCCATTGAGCAGACCGGTAGTCGCCAGGTCTATGACCTCACCGTGCCTGAAGGCGCCAACTTTATTGCCGAGGACGTCATCGTCCATAACACGTCGCTGACGCTCAACATCGCGCAGCACGCATCGATCCAATACAAGATTCCGGTTGCGATCTTCTCCCTCGAAATGTCGGAGCAGCAGTTGGTTACACGATTGCTCTGCAGCGAGGCATCAGTTGACTCTTATCGCTTGCGCACTGGGCTCCTCAAAGACGCCGAGTGGCCGCGCATCGCCCAGGCGATGGGCGCGCTCTCGGAAGCGCAGATTTATATCGATGACTCGCCCAATGTCTCGGTCATGGAAATGCGGACCAAGGCGCGCCGGCTGAAGTCGGCGAACAATCTTGGCCTGATCATCGTCGACTATCTTCAATTGATGCAGGGGCGTAATCAGGAAAATCGTGTGCAGGAGGTCTCAGACATCTCTCGCGGTTTGAAGACCCTGGCGCGCGAGTTGCAGATTCCCGTCATCGCGTGCTCACAGCTGAGCCGCGAGCCCGAGAAGCGGCCCGACCATCGCCCGCAACTTTCGGACCTTCGCGAGTCCGGCACGCTGGAGCAAGACTCCGATCTCGTCCTCTTCATTTTCCGCGAGCGTTTCTACAATGACAACATCGCCGAGGACCGGCGCAACGTCGCCGAGATCATCATCGCCAAGCATCGCAACGGGCCGACCGGGAAGCTCGAGCTGCTCTTCATCGATGAGCAAACGAAGTTCGCCAATCTCGACCGGAGGCGCGGGAGCTAGCCAATGGTCACCATCCTCGTAGGCGGCCAGTGGGGCGACGAGGGGAAGGGCAAGATCATCGACCTTCTCTCGGAGAAGACCGACATGGTGATCCGCTCGCAGGGTGGCAACAATGCTGGACACACCGTGGTCAACGCCGGCCAGGAATTCCGCTTCCACCTCATTCCCTCGGGCATTCTGTATCCGACGACGACGTGCGTGGTCGGCAACGGCGTCGTGCTCGACCCACGGGTGCTGCTCGAGGAGATGCAGCAAGTGCAATCGCGTGGGATCAGCATCGACCGGCTGGTCGTCTCGGATCGCGCCCACCTGATCATGCCCTGGCACCCGATCCTCGACAAGCTCGAGGAAGAGCAGCGCGGCGATGACCGGCTCGGCACCACCTGGCGCGGCATCGGTCCCGCCTACGCGGACAAGGTCCGCCGCATCGGCTTCCGCGCCGGCGACCTGTTGAAGCCGCGCTTCCTGGAGAAGAAGCTCGGCTTCGTCCTCAACAAGATCAAGAACCCGATCCTGCAGGAGCTCTATCACGTGCCCCCGCTCGACCCGCAGGCCGTGCTCGACGAATACACGGCGTATGGCGAGCGGCTCCGCCCATACATCAAGGACATCTTTCCGATCGTCCACGAGGCGCTCGCGGGCAACAAGCAGATCTTGCTGGAGGGTGCGCAGGGCAGCATGCTGGACCTCGACTTCGGCACCTATCCGTACGTCACCTCATCGTCGCCGACTGCCGGCGGCGCGCTCACCGGCTCGGGGATTTCGCCGACCGCGGTCGACCTGACGATGGGCGTCTTCAAGGCGTACACGACACGGGTCGGCTACGGGCCGATGCCCACCGAGCTCACCGATGCGCTGGGCGAACAGATCCGAAAGATCGGGGTCGAATATGGCACCACCACCGGACGGCCGCGCCGAGTGGGCTGGTTCGACGGCGTCGTGGCGCGCTACAGCATCGCCCTCAACGGGATCCGTTCGATTGCGCTCACCAAGCTCGACGTGCTTGACGAGTTCGACCCGATTCGGATTTGCACCGGCTACATCAGCAAGGGCGAACTTCAGTCCTATCCGATGTCGAACATCAGCCACCTCAAGCACTGCGAGCCCGTCTACGAGACGCTGCCCGGCTGGCGCTCCTCGACGGCCGGGATCCGCCGTCCCGAGGACTTGCCCAAGGCGGCCCGCCGCTATATCGACCGGCTCAGCGAGCTCTGCGGCGCCTCCATCGATATCGTGTCAGTGGGCGCCGCCCGCGATCAGACGATATGGATGCAGGGCGGGCCCAGCGGCCTAGTGGTGCGTCAGCGCGAACACGAACCCAGCCACCCCTAGGTACCAGAGCACCGACACCGCGCTCAAGAGCAGCTTCGTCTGACGATTGAGAGATCTCTGAGTCCAGGTGAGCCACAACCCCACGGGGTTGATGATCAGAAGTGCCGCCAAAAGAATGACCGGGTTCTGCCTTCCGCGCGAGAGAGGCCCACCGCGCGTGGCGGCGCTTCGCATCTGTCGCACCACGTCGTGCGGATCCCCTTGCGTGTCGTACGCCCGTATCGGGCTGGTGCCGGCGCTGCGGCTGTAGGCCGTCGAGACCGGGGACGTCGCCATGACCGGTTGGCGCACCTCCGGCCGGACCGGTGCCCAGAGCCGGTGGGGGTCGGGCGGCTCCGCCGAGTCGACGACCAGGGTGCGCAGGGGCGCGGGCTGGCTCGCCGATTTCGTGCGTCGGCGCAAGAGGTCCTGAACGAGCAACACGACCGTCGCCACCGCGCTGATCAGCAGCAGCGCCTGCCAGGCCGACTGCTGTCCATTGCCATACCACCGCAGGATCATGGTTGCCGCACCCGCCGCGAGGCCGAAGGCAAAGGTGAATCGTTCCGGAATAAGCAGGCGCCGCCGGTCGGCGGCGATGTAACCCGCCAGGAATAGCGACGGGCCAGAGGCGAGCTGAAAACCGAGGTCAGAGCGGATCGCAATCGCCAGCGCGGCCACACCGCAGAGGAATCCGACGACGACGCCCAAAGAAATCTTCCGCGTGTACCAGAGGTACGTGACGCCGAGGAGTACTGCGGCGGCCGATGTCACCCCGATCGGTCCCGGCGCGTTCCCGACGTAGAGCTTGACCGGGTCGATGACGATTTGCAGCTTGTACCAGAGCAGCAGTGGATCGTCGAGGCGATGGCCATCGAAGGGATTGGTGTACCCGATCTGAAGTGGCAGCTGGACCAGGTACAGGACTGCAAACACAATTAGCGCGGGATGGATCATCACGCGCCGCAGCTGCGGCCAGATGACGGTGTCGATGACGATAAACAGAATCACCATCGACGCGCCGATCCAGGCCGGCGTGTGAGGGGAGAAGTAGCAGGCGATCAACATGCTGGCGACCAGCGGATGCGTCGCTTTGAAGCCGACCCAGGCGGGCAGCCCGAAGGTCAGCCGCGCGAGTTGCAGCGCCAGCAGGCAGACGATTCCGGCGAGAAACGAAATGGCGAATAGCAGGAGCGCGTCCTGCAAGAAGAAGACGATGCCGGCGATGACCAGGGGCAAGATGGCCAGCGCGTAGGCGAGGTCATAGTTAAGCTGCTCCGGCTGGACCAGGAGCAACTGCGGGACACCGTGCAGCGCTCGCCAGAGCTGTCGCACGTCGAGCATTGTAGTCGAGCTTCGGGCGAATTTGGCCGCAACTTGGACGCTGAGTCCAAAGCACGGGCAGCGACGTCATACCGAAGAGCGTCTGCTATCCTTACTCCGTTTTTCCGGGCACCCTCGTGAGATTTTCGCGCCACACACTGCTTACGCCCATCACGCTGGCCGCCGGGTTGCTCGCTACCGTCGTCGCTGCTACCGCGGCCGACACCAGCTGGACGTCGACTGGTGCCCAGCAACCGGGGACGGCGGACCGTCCCGTCTGGTCGATCGCCGTTTCACCCGCGCATGCGGCGGTCTTGCTCGCGGCCACCCAGGGACGAGGTGTCTTGCGCAGCACCGACTCCGGGGCCACCTGGACCTCCGCCATCAGCGGTATCGACAGCGCCTGGGTCGTGCGTTTTGATCCGTTGCAGCCCGCGACGGCCTATGCCGGCACCCAGACTGCCGGATTCTATAAGTCTGTTGACGAAGGAAAGACCTGGATAGCGCAGAACCAGGGGCTCACCAGCATGGATGTCCGGTCGATCGCGATGGCAAGCGGGTTGGTCCTCGCGGGGACCGCGCAGGGTGTCTACTCCTCGATCGATGGCGGGGCCTCCTGGCATTCGCTGGGCCTCGAGTCATTGGATATCGCTGCTGTGGCGATCCTGCCGAGCGCCACGAGTAGCACGGTGTTTGCCGGCGCCGACAACGGCACGGCGGGTTCCGGCTTTCTGCTCAAATCCGAAGGTCTCGGCGGAAGCTGGGCGGTAGTCAAGGGGAATTTCCCGGGCGACGCCGTGGTCGCCTCGCTCGCGGTCGCCTCGGCCCCCTCGGGCGGCACCGATCCCCCACTGCTGGCGGGGACCTCGCAAGGCCTCTACCGCAGCGATGACCGCGGCGCGACCTGGAGCCCACTCGCCGGCCTCCCCACCAGCGACTTCAATATCGCCCTGTTCAACCCGGCCAATGCCGACCAGATCTATGCCGGCAGCGACGGCGACCAGGGGAACGGCGGCGTCTTCCGGTCGCTAGACCGCGGCGCGAGCTGGAGTACCTTCGGTGCCGGTTTACCCATCAAGCCCCGGATCACGGCCCTTGCCCTGCAGCCGCTCAACCCGGCTCAGGTCGTCGCCGCCGCCTGGAACCCGACGACTGGCTCGGCCGGTGCCTATCGAATCGCCGACCCGGCGGCCACCGTCGCGGGAGTCACCGCTTCGGCTCTGCCGTCGGCCAGCAGCCATCCGTCGGCCACGCCTCGCGCCGGCGCCGGCGGGCCGGCCCCGGTCCGCCGCTCCAGCGGCACGCCCGCCTACGCCACCTATGCGGTCGCGGTGACGGCCCTCCTCGCCCTGGGCGCCGTGATCCTCGCGCGGCGCTGGCGGATCCGGCGGCAAGACCAGAATTCGTTCCGTCCGTGACCGGCTGTCACAGCCAGGCTGGCCGCGTTAACCATCCCTCCACGGGTTCAGGGTGGTGCTTTAAGACCGGCCACGCTACCCTCTTCTCTACGGTCCGTCCAACACGGGCTGAGGAGGTCGATCGCGGCTGCTCACCACACGGTCGAGACGGATCCTGAGCGTGGATTCGGCTGAGGCGACCCTGCGCGCGCTCGGTCTCGAGCTGCCGGACCCCCCCAGGGCGCTGGCCTCCTACGTGCCGGTCCAGCAGGTGGGCGAGCTGCTTTACACGTCCGGCGTCATCCCCAGCTGGAACGGCGAGGTCCAATTCCACGGGGTGGTGGGTGGCGATGTCAGTCTGAAGGACGCCGGCCGGGCAGCAGAGATCTGCGCGCTGAACATCATGGCGCTCATCCGCCAGCACGCCGGGTCGCTGGACCAGGTCGAGCAGTTCATCCAGCTGAGCGGCTTCGTCCGCTCCGCGACGGGGTTCGAGGAGCAGCCGAAGGTGCTCAACGGGGCCAGCGACTTAATCTTCAAAGTCTTCGGCGAGCGGGGCCGCCACACTCGCCAGGCGCTGGGGACCAGCGAACTCCCGCTCGGTGTGCCGGTCGAGATCTCGGCGATCATCCGCCTGAAGGGTTAAGCCGCGAGCGGCAGCCAGGCCGTGAAGGTCGCCCCCTGGCCGGGCTCGCTGGCCGCCTCGATCGTCCCCTGGTGCGCCTCGACGATCGACCGGGCGATCGCCAGGCCCAGCCCCGAGCCGCCCGCCGACCGGTCGCGCGCCTTCTCCCCTCGGTAGAAGCGTTCGAAGATGTGCGGCAGGTCCTGCCGCGAGATCCCAGGGCCGGTATCCTGCAGCCGGATGGCGGCTCGCCCGTCCGCCGTAAAGACGCTCCAGCGCTGTTCAGCCCCAGGGGCGTATTTGAGCGCATTCTGGGCCAGGTTGGTGACCACCTGTTTGAGCGCCTCAGGGTCGGCCGTCACGGTGACTCCCGGCTGAATGTCGCGCGACTCCACGGCTCCCCTGTCGGGCAGGCTGAGCTCGTTCAGCGCCTGGTTGACGAACTGATCGAGCTGGAGCGGCTGTCGGCTGGGCGCCTTGCCCGACTCGAACCGCGTGAGGGTCAGGAGGTCGTTGACCAGCCGGGTCATCCGCGCGCTTTCCTGTTGCATCGCCGCCAGTGAAGCCTGGAGGGTCTCGGCGTCCACCATGTCGCGCCGGCCGAGAACGTCGATATAGCCGGCTAGCGACGTCAATGGGGTGCGCAGCTCGTGCGAGGCGTCGGCGACAAAGTGGCGCATCTGTTCCTCGGATCGCCGGCGGACCTCGAAGGCATGATCGATGCCGGCGGCCATCTGGTTGAATGCGACCGCCAGAGTACCGATCTCATCACGAGTCTTCGGCACGGTGACCCGCTGTTTGTAGTCGCCGGCCGCAAGGGCTCCGGCCGTGGTGGACATCTGGTGGAGCGGGTGGAGCGCCCTGGCGACGATCAGCGGACTCAAGAGTCCGGCCACGAGCAGTACGAGCAGCGAGCCAACGATGGCGAGCAGGCGGTCTGCTCGCAGCGTCTGGTCGATCTCGGACGTCGGGATCGCGAGCTGCGCGACCGCCACGGGACGGGTGCCGTTTCTGACCACGTTGAGGACCACCAGATAGTTCGTCGTGCCATCGCTTCCGGTCGCCAGGTAATAGGCCCTGGGCTTACTCCGGGCGGCGTCGATGTAGGCCTGGGTGGTGAGAGTGGGAACTTGTTCTGTCCCCAGGCTGGCAGGCGTCAGCGCGACTTGCCCACCGTTCAGGTCGAAGACGGCCGCCGACGTATTGCGCGAGCGCAGTTCGTTGGTGAACTGCTGGGAGAGGATGAGCGCGCGCAGCGCCGCCGCCGGCCGGCTGGCGTTGGCCTTGCGGAAGGCGGTAAAAACGGCGTTGTACTCGCTGGCGAGCACATCGGCGTTGGTCCGAAACAGGACCTCGCGGGCGGCGAAGTACTGGGCGACACCGCCGGCCAGCAGCAACACGGCGAGGAGGCCCAGATACAGGAACGTCAGTCGCCACCGGAGCGAGCGGAAGCGCGACATGACTAGCCGCGCCGACCGCGGCGCGACCTATGGTTCATGCCTTGATCCGGTATCCGACTCCCCTGACCGTCTGGATCAGCTGGTGCTGCTCATCCCCCAGCTTCTGTCGTAGATACCGGATGTACACCTCGACGTTGTTCGCGTCGCCGAAGAAGTTATAGCCCCAGACCTGGTCGAGAATCCGGTCGCGGGGCAGCACCTGGTTGGGATGCATCATCAGCAGGCGTAGCAGGTCGAACTCGCGAGCCGAGAGATCGACGGCGCGGCCATCGCGACGAACTTCTCGGGTGGCGTCATCCATCGTGACGTCCTGGACCTGGAGTTGCGGTCCGGCCGTCGGATTCCGCCGGCGCATGACCGCCCGGATGCGCGCCAGGAGTTCGCCAAAGTCGAACGGCTTGACCAGGTAATCGTCGGCACCCACCTCGAGGCCTTTGATCCGATCCTGGACCTCGTCCTTGGCCGAAAGGATGATCACGCCGGTGTCCTTGTTGCCACGAATGGCCTCGGCGACGGCCAGGCCGTCCAGCTTCGGCATCATGATGTCGAGCACGACGACGTGCGGCCTGAACTCACTGATCAGCCGCAAGGCCGCCTGCCCATCGGGCGCGGTCTGCACCAGGAAACCTTCGTATTGCAGGCCGAGACGGATGAAATCGACGATGCTCCGTTCGTCGTCGACGACCAGTACCCGCGGACTGCGAGAGGTCGTCGGCTCGGGGGCGGAATCTGCCATTTCGAGTCCCAATATAACGGCACTTTTGGCGAAATCCCATCTTGTCGGGGGCTTCTCAGCCGCCTCTCAGTAAGCTCTTTCGGTGCAGCCGGCTGACGCACCGCAGCGCCCACGGGTAGGTCGCCGGCGCTCCTGGCTCATCCCCTCGCTGGTCGGCGGCTACCTGGCCGTCGTCACGCTGTTCATGGTCTTCGTCCTCCACATATCGGTCTCTCCCGAGCGGTTCCTGCTGCTGATGCTGATCGCGGCGCTGGTTCTCGGCCGGGCCAGGCTGTTCCTCGCCGACTGGATCCCGTTTCTCGTTCTGTTCTTGTCCTACGAGTACCTGCGCGGCCTCGGGGGCAAGCTGGGGATGCCAATCCACGACGTCACATCACTCGAAAGGCTGATCAGTTTCGGGCAGGTGCCGACCCTGGTCCTGCAGCAGGCCTTCTACCACGCCGGCCATCTGAGCTGGTACGACATCGCGGCCACAATGTTCTACTTCCTGCACTTCGCATTTCCGCTTGGACTCGGCTACCTCTTCTGGGTCGTCGACCGGCGGACCTTCTTGCGATTTTCGCGGGCGCTGATCGCCATGTCGTTTGCCGCGTTTGTCTTTTACTTGCTTCTGCCGGTCGCCCCGCCGTGGAAGGTCCTTCCCAGCGTGGTGAAAATCATCGACCACACGCTGCCGAGTTTCACCGACATTCCGGGCATCCCGGTGCCGGCGACGGTCTACCACTGGCTGACGCCCAACCAGTACGCCGCCATGCCGTCGCTGCACGCGGCCTACCCCCTGCTAGGTACGCTCTTCGCCTTACGTCTGTGGGGTCGCCGGGCCTGGCCGGCGCTCGTCTACACCGCCTGCGTCTGGCTGAGCATCGTCTACCTCGGCGAGCACTACGTCGTCGACATCATCGGTGGCGTGATCTTTGTGCTCGCGGTCTTCTTCGGCGAGGACTGGTTCACCCGGTTCTGGGCACAGCGGCGGTCGGACCGTGGCGCCGCGGAGCTTGCTACGAGCGCCAGATCTTCTTCATGATGGCGCGCGCCAGCTTGTCGGGGTCGTGGTGGGTGGAGAGCCGTGGGTTGACGACGTCGACCAGCACGGCGTGGATGCTGCGCTTGCTCACCGTGGCGGGATCGTAGACCACGCGCCTGATGCCCGCCGCCTGCGCCGACGGCGGCAGCGTGAAGTTGTTGTTGCTGTTGACGACGACGAAATCGAAAATATTCGCGCCCAGGTGGCGTTCGATGGCCTCGAGGTGATCGCTGACGCGGAACGCATCGGTCTCGCCCGGCTGGGTGGCGACGTTGCAGACGAAGACCTTGATCGCCGGCACGACGATCATCTCGGCGTTGAGAATCGCCTCCTCGGCCTCCGGGTTGATGGTCGGCTCGGGCTCGAGGAAGACGCGCTTGATGGCGGTCGCCACCGCGCCATCGCCGTCGCCGTTCGGATGCGGGATGCTGGACTCCCCGACGCGCGTCTGGCCGTCGGCCATCTCGGCCATCAGGGTGACGTCGCGCAGCGTCGATGGCACGATCTGGCCGCGGACGGCCAGGACGCGGCCGGACTCCCGAATCGCATGCTCGAAGTCACCCGTGATCTCGGCCATCGCCATGATGAAGAGGTTGCCGAAGGAATGCCCGTTCAGGCTGCCCTCTTTGAACCGGTGTTGAAAGAGGGTCGTCATCAGTGGCTCGACGTCGGCCAGGGCGGTGATGCACTGGCGGAAGTCGCCGGGTGGGAGGATCCGGTACTCCGCCCGCAGCTTGCCCGAGCTGCCGCCGTCGTCCGCCACCGTCACGATCGCGGTCAGGTTGCCGGTGTACTTCTTCAGCCCGCGAAGCATGGTGGAGAGGCCCGTCCCGCCACCGAGCGCGACCACCCTGGGCCCCTTCTGCAGAAAGCGATAGTTATAGATGATCTCGGAGAGGGCCCGGTCGCGGCCCGGGAGGAAGGGGCCCAGGACGGACTGGGTCAGCTTGTAGAGGGCAAAGAGGATGATCGAAAGGCCGAGGGCCCCAAAGAGTGCCGCGCGGGCAACGTAAGGAAGGAACTGCAGCGTCAGGTAGAAAGTGACGCCAGGGAAGCGGAAACCAGACGAGTACACATTACGTAGCGCATAGCCGATCCCCAGGCTGATGATCACCATCCCCAAGATCAGGAGGACGAGCCATCGCTTGACATGGAGGCCGGGGGTGAACCAGCGCACCACCCGGGGGTTCATACGTAAGGGGGCCACCGGCGCCCCAAGCTTAGCACAGGATTTTTGAACTCAAACTCGGCCCATTTCGTTACGTCCTAAAGACCCTATCCGGGTCCCCGGAGCCGGGCATATAATCGACCCAGATGGCGATCAAGGCGGAGGGCGTCACTCGCGCCACCGAGGCCCGGCGCAAAGAGCAGGCACAGTACTGGGTCTACCTGGACGGCGAGTTCAAGCGGTACGGCGACGCCCGCCTCGGTTTGATGACGCACGCCCTGCACTACGGCACCGGGGTTTTCGAAGGCATCCGCGGTTATTGGAGCCCGGAGCACGAGCAATTGTTTTTGCTCAAACTTCGCGAGCACTATCGCCGCATGCAGAATTCCGTCAAGGTCCTCAAGCTCAAGATCCCGATCAACCTGGATGAGCTGGCCAGCACGACGATCGAGCTCATCCGGCGCAACAACTTCCGGCAGGACGTGTACATCCGGCCGCTCGCCTTCAAGAGCTCCGAAGAGATCGGTGTCCGGCTTCACAATCTCAAAGATTCTTTTGCCATCTACGTGACGCCCTTCGGCAATTACGTCGACATCGAGCGCGGCATTCGCTGCATGGTGTCGAGCTGGCGGCGAGTCGACGACAATGCGGCGCCGGCCAGGGCCAAGATCACGGGCATCTACGTGAACTCGGCGCTTGCCAAAACGGAGGCTCAGGAAAACGGCTTCGACGAGGCGATCATGCTGACCCACGAGGGGCATGTCTGTGAAGGCAGCGCAGAGAATATTTTCGTCATTCGCGATGGCAAGGTATTTACGCCGCCTACGTCGGACAACATCCTGGAGGGCCTCACCCGGTTGGCGATGATCGAGTTGCTGCGCACGGAGCTGGATCTTGACGTGGTGGAGCGCTCGATCGACCGCTCCGAGCTCTACGTTGCCGACGAGATCTTCCTCTGCGGCACCGGTGCCCAGATTTCGCCCGTGGTCGACGTCGACCGCCGCCTCATCGGCGATGGCCAGGTCGGCCCCGTCGTCGAGCGGCTGCAGAAACTGTATTTCGAGATCGTGCGCGGCCGCAGCGCCAAGTACAAGTCCTGGCTCACACCCGTTTACTAATTCCAGTCACACCAGAGACTAAAATGCGCCGCCGCGAGTGGCGCTAGCGCAACCGATGCGCATCGTCATCGCGCCTAACGCCTTCAAGGGTTCGCTCTCGGCACTTGACGCCGCCGAGGCGATTGCCGAAGGCGTTCGAATCGTCGCCGCAGACGCGGACCTCGTGCTGGTGCCAATTGCCGATGGGGGCGACGGCACCGTCGATGCGCTCGTCGCCGCCACGCACGGCGAGCGACGGACGCTCCGTGTGCGCGGCCCGCTCGATGATCCGGTCGATGCCGGCTACGGCCTGATCGACACCGGATCGACTGCCGTGATCGAGATGGCGAAGGCGGCCGGATTGGCGCTCGTGCCGCCAGCGAAACGCGACCCGCGGATAACAACCACGTACGGGGTCGGGGAGCTGTTACAGCATGCGTATGACGCAGGCGCCCGGCACTTCATCGTGGGCATCGGCGGCAGCGCGACCAATGACGGCGGCGCCGGCGTGGCGCAGGCGCTCGGCTATCACCTGCTTGACGAGCACGGCCACGAGCTCCCGGCGGGCGGCCTCGCGCTGAAACGGCTGGCACGGATCCATGTCGGCGGCGTCCATGCCAACTGGAAGAAAGCCGACGTGGACGTCGCCTGCGACGTGACCAACGCGCTGACGGGGCCGAATGG
>VBFF01000184.1:1400-3605 GCA_005889285.1 Chloroflexota bacterium | reverse complement strand
AGGGTGTTGCCGATCAGGGTGGGCGACGAGTCGACTGCCCCCATGTTGCTGAGGGATCCCAGGAGGCTCCCGTTCAGGCTGTTGAGGACCCAGAGGGTCGGCTGACTGCCCGCGCCCGGGCCAGACGTCACGAAGAGCCGGTTGTTGTCGTAGTCCACCCAGGGCTGCCCCGCGATGTAATCCATCGCATTGCTCGCCGTGTTGCAGGGCAGATCATTGAACGTCCAGGGCATGGTTCCGTCCGTGACGTTGATCGCGAAGACCTTGTTGCTCGTCTGCGCCGTGTTGTTCGCACCAGTACACCCGGCGGCGCCCGTGTTGCGGCTACCCGCGAAGATCACGTCGCCCGAGAACTGCGCCTTGAACGCGGCGTTGGAGTATTGCCATAGCTGGGCGGAGACGGCCGCCTGAATCCCGTTGGCTTTCGCGCTGAGATTTCCCGTCCAGTTCTGCGTCCCGCCGGCCGAGTCGAGGGAATACACGTATCCGCTCTGATCGCCACCGAACAGCCCGCCCCAGCTCCCGGCCTGTTCGATCCCGAGCGAGGTGGTGGGTTCGGGATCGACATAGCGACGCACGATCACGTCGTCGATCCACCAGTTGCCGCCGGTGATGTTCTTGTTGAAGCCGACGTTGCCCGCGACGATCTGGCTGCCGACGTCGGTGTTGCCGCTCGCCGGATTGATCTGGACGCCATCTTTGAACACGCGCGTGTAGCTCGACGTCCCATTGTTGTAGATCGCGGTGCCGATCCGAGTCCACGTGTTCACCGCGGGTGAGCTGGTCGACGCGCTGATCGTGGTCGTCGTTCCCGCGACCGTCTTCGAGATGTCCCAGCCGGTGGCGTTGATCAGATTCGTCTCGTAGCGGTCGACGGTGCTCGTCGTCGTCTCGCCGACCCGACGCACCTGCTGGGCGATATCGTTCGAGGCGGTTTGGTCCACCCGCCACCAGGAGTCGACGTAGATGTTCGCTTCATTCAACACCGGCGACGCGTCCAGGAAGGCCAGGGACGCGGTTTGCGCCGGATGATTTGCCGCACGGTTTCCGCCGGCAGAATGATTCATCCCGGAGGCGTTCGCCCAGAGCGTGCCCGACGCGGGCAACGTCGTCCACTTGCTCAGCGTGCCCGACTCGAAGTCGTCGAAGAACAGAAAGATGCTGGTCGGGTCGGCCAGCGCCGAGGTGACGGAGGCATCGCCGTAGTACAGGATGTAGTTGTCGTCGATGCTGTTCGCGGGCACGGCCGCCTGGGTCTTGAACCAGATCTTCGTCGAGCTCGTGTTCCAGGACGAGCCGGGGTCGAGCACACGATCGAGGTCCTGAAGCGTGTTGCCGCTGGTGACGTAATAGACGCGCACGTCGTTGCCATCGGCTCTCGATTTGCTCGTCGGCGTCGCGCTCACCAGGCTGGCGTGGTCGAAGGTCAGGGAGGCGGAATACCCGGCCGGTGTCCCGGCGCTGCCGGTGGTGACCGCGATGGTGCGGTGGTAGGCGTAGTTGGTCGCGGTGGCGTTATACAGCGCGCCCACCTGTCCAGCGGTGAGCGCGCGGTTGTAGATGCGAACCTCGTCCACCAGGCCGGGGAAAAATGTCACCGGCGCAGTCGTCGGCATATTCCCGATGCGGACTTCGCTGGTCGACGTCGTAGGTCCCTTGACGGCGCTTCCACCCCACGCCGCGGTCGCGACGACAACACCGTCGCCGTACATCGTCATGCCGTTGGCGTCGACCACCATCGCCGCGTGGTGCCAGAGGCCATCTCCCGAGACGTAGAAGTTCGGACCGACCTGAACGACGTTCGATATGCCGTTGGCGTAGTAGAGACCCCACAAGCGACTCGGGGTGGTGGCGTTTCCCCCGCTGGCGTACAGGTCCCAGCCATCCACGGTGCCGTTGGCGTGCTTGGTCACCAGGCCCGCGCTCGCGGTCGCGAAGGTCGACATCTTGAACCAGGCGGTGACGGTAATCGGGTAGGCGTTGAACGCCGCGTTGTGGGCGATGCTCACGCAGTTCCCCGTGCCGTTGAGCGACAGCGCGCCGCCAACCCTGCCCGACGACGTCCACGTCGGCGTCCCGCTGCTCGCGGGGGTGGCGGTGCACCCCGTCGGCGACAATGTCCCGGTGCGAGCATTGCCCGAAGAGTCGGCCGCGCTGGTCCCGGCGCCGTCGTCCAGCTTCCAGTAGCCCACCAGGCCGGAGGTG
>VBFF01000184.1:0-1349 GCA_005889285.1 Chloroflexota bacterium | reverse complement strand
CGGTGGCCGTGTCGAGTCCGATGATCCGATTGCCGTTGGAGGAGGTGTAGATGGAGCCATTGCCCGCGATGCCGGCGTTGAGGATCGACCCCGCGGGCGTCGCCTGCGTGTAGACCCAGTTGCCGGCCGGGCTGGCCTGCGGCGTCGTACTCACCGAAACGCCCGCCGAGTAGCATTCGAGAGTGCTCTTCGAGAAGACCTTGTAGTAATACGCGGTCCCGTTGGTGAGACCGCCGTCGTTCATGCTGCTCTCGGAGGCCGAGGCGGTGGTGTACGCGACCGTCGAGCCGCTGCCGCCCCAGGGCTGGTCTCCGCGGGTGTAGTAGATGCCGTTCGTTGGCGTCTCGGTCGGTGCCGAGCCGGCTTTGCGCAGAATGAGGACCCCGTTCGTGCCCGCCCAGTGCACCGTCACCTTGGTGGAGCTGGCCGTTGCCGCCAGGTACGTCACGTCGTTCACCGTGCCGCATGCGGTGGCGTTCGGCTGCGCGACCGCGAACCACATGTACGTGTTTTGGTTGTTGGTGCCGTTGTTGACGGACGCATCGGCACCGACCGTGAAGCTATTGGCTCCGAGGGCCGTGATGGTCGTGGTGTTGGCTGCCGTCGCGGTCGTAAACAGGCTCGTTGTCACAGGCGCCGAGGCCGGCTTGGTGGCCGTCGGGCTGGTGGCGGTGTTGGCCCACCGCCGGACCAACACCCACGCCGGCGTGGCGCCACTGAGGCTCGCCGTGATCGTCTGCGAGGTGCCGTTGCCAGCGTAAAACCCGGAGACGAACTTCCCCGTGACGCTGGCCCAGACGACGTAGTGGTAGACGGTCCCGGCCGTGTTGACGCGAGCGTCGTTGCCGATCTGAAACCCGCCGCCTATCGTCATGGATTGGATGAGGTTGGCGACGCCCAGAGCCGTTCCTGTGTCGAACTGCATGGCCGAATCGCCGCCCATGTTCGGAGTCTTGAAGACAGCGGCACTGGCGCCGGCCGACATGATGAAGGTCACTTGCGGCGAGAACCCCAGGCCCGTGATGTTCCGGTTGTCATTGCCATCGCCCGTATAGCTGCCAACAAGCACCTCACCGGGCGACGCCCTGAACGCAACCCAGTAGTAGGTGGTGCTCGCGGTGTTCACCTTCGCGTTGGTGCCGATCGTGAAGCCGGTCGACGTGAACGCGGTGATGGCGCCGGTGAAGAGCGCGCTCGTGGCGCCCAGGTCTTTGGTGGCGTCACCCTGCATCGTCGACGTGCGGATGACCATCGTCTGCGACCCGCCTTTGACGATGACGACGTCGGGCTGGAAACCGACCGTGACGCTCTGGGCAGCCGGACTGGCGGTCGTCGTGTACGAGCCCGTG
>VBFF01000183.1 GCA_005889285.1 Chloroflexota bacterium | reverse complement strand
ACCAGCCATTGGTCGACGTCGAACCGGCGCCGGGAAATCGCGGCCGCTACCAGATCGTCTCCGGTGAGCAGCGCTGGCGCGCCGCCCGGGCCGCCGGGCTCACCCGGGTGCTGGCACGCCTTCACCCTCCACTCGGCTATCTCGAGCGGCTCGAGAAGCAATTTGAAGAGAACCATCTGCGCGCCGACCTCGATCCCATGGAGGCGGCGCACTGCATCTTTCTGCACAAGACGCTTCGCGATATCGACGTTGCCGAGCAGTTCCTACTCGGTGCCTCGGTCGACTTCCAACCGTTGGAGGACAAACGCGTTGGCAAACGCGAGGAGTTTCTCGAACACCTCGACGGCCTCCGAACGCTCCTCGTGCAGAACCGGATCAACGTCGTGAATCAGGACGGACGGCTGGTCGCGGGACCGTTGGCTCCCTGGCGTGAAACCGAGAAAGCGCTCGGCATCTCCGAGAGCGGTCGAAAAGCCAAGGTCGCCATCCTCCGGCTCGATCCGCAACTCCAGGATGAACTGCGCACGCTCCCCGCTGAGCACGCCATCCAGATCGCGCGACTCGACGATTCGACGCAGCAGGCTCAGTTGGTGGAGCGGGCCCGCGACCTGACCCACCGAGAGGTTCACCAGGCCGTTGACCGCCTTCGCGGCGATCCTGACCTCACCGTTTCTGCGGCACTGGCCGAATCAACGGATGCACCCAGTCAACACGCGGATCCCCTCGCCTTCGAGGTCCAGATGTCCCGAATCAGTGACCTTTGCCGGCAGCTCGTCCGCATGGTCAACAACCTCCATCGCGGGCTCACGCATCCGGAACGAGGACAGCTGCGAGATACCTTGGCTGATCTTCGTCAAGCGCTG
>VBFF01000014.1 GCA_005889285.1 Chloroflexota bacterium | reverse complement strand
TGAGGTAGAGCGGAAAGGTTGTCCCCAGCCCGGCACCCACGAGGACGATGTCGCGGACGACCTCGAGGCGCGAAGTGGTCACCGTGACCTGCGAGAGAAGCCACATGCCGACGAGCATCACGACGATGCCGGCTGTCCCCAGGAAACGGTAGTAGCGGATGCGCACCATGGCCTGGCCCACCAGCGTGCTCGCCACGATCAGGCCGAGCATCATCGGGGTGAGCAACTGGCCGGAGTTGGTAGCGCTGACACCGAGGACACCCTGGTAAATGAGCGGGACGAAGACGATCGTCCCGAACATGCCGAAGCCCGTCAGGAAGCCGACGATCATAGAGACGCTGAAAGTTGAGTTCTTGAAGAGCGAGAAGGGCACGATCGGATGGTCGCTCCGCATCTCGATCAAGAAGAAGACGGCGAGGATGACCGCCGCCACGGCGAGCAGGCCCAGCACCTCGGGTGAGGTCCAGCCATGGTCGCGCGTGATGGAGAGCGCCACCATCAGGGGAACCAGGCCGGCGACCAGCGCGGCGGCGCCCGGGAAGTCGATGTCGCGGATGGACGCGGATGAGCGCACGTACGGCATCGTGACGAGGACCAGGAGAACCGCGATCAGGCCAACCGGCAGGTTGACGTAGAAGACCCAGCGCCAGCCCCAGCTGTCGGTGATATATCCGCCCGCCGTGGGGCCGACGATCGACGAGAGGCCGAAGACAGCGCCGAAGAGGCCGGCGAGACGCGCCCGCTGGCTGGGTGGGAAGAGGTCGCCGATGACCGCGAAGACGGTGGCGAAGAGCATGCCGCCGAAGATGCCCTGGATGGTCCGGAAGGTGACCAGCTCGAGCATGCTGTGCGATTGGCCGCACAAGGCCGAGGCGGCGACGAACCCGATCATGCCGGCGAGCAGGAACGGCTTGCGGCCGAAGAGATCGCCGAGTTTGCCGGCGATCGGCACCATGATCGTCGACGCCACCAGGTAGGCCGTGATGACCCAGGAGTAATAGTTGAGGCCGTTCAGCTCGGCCACGATTCGCGGCATCGCGGTCCCGACGATCGTCTGGTCGAGCGCGGCGAGCAGCAGCGCCAGCATGGTGCCGCCGACCACCCCGATCGTCCCCCAACGCGTCAGCCCCTCGGTGAGGTGACCGCTTTCCGGGTCCCCCGCCGGCCGCTGGATATCGTTTCTCATGCGCTCCTCCTCTGCGACGCCGTCGCGCCCGTCATGTTTTCGATCAACCGCAAGCAGGTGTGCCGAAACAGCTCCAACTCCTCGGTGGAGAGACCGGCCGCGATCCTGAGTTGCCACTCCAGTCCCTGGCTCCGCATGCCTTCGATGCGCTTCCCACCGGCCGGCGTCAGGTGAGCGTAGGTCAACCGGCGGTCGTCCGGATCATCGACACGCGTCACCAAGCCGTCGCGCTCGAGGTGATCGATCAACCCCGTGACGTTTCGCGGAGTCACGTCGAGGCGCTCGGCCAGTTCACCGAGTGGGAGCTGGTGGTCCGGTGCGGAGGCGAGCGTAAACAGAACATGGAGACGACCCTCGCTCAAGCCATGCTTCTCAGCCCATCGGTCCATCAACTGACGGGTCAACCGGGCGGTCATCCGCAGCGCGGTCATCGCCTCGACGGTGCGCATCTCCTTTTCGGAGAACGGCCTGCGCGCCTCGCGCAACGCCTGGCGAAAGCGGCTGTCGTATAGGTGTCCCGCGCGGTCCGTTGCGAGAACCCCGCTGAAGCGACACTCACCCTTGATCTCCGCTGCCTGCATAGTGAAGTGCTTCACTATGAAGCCTTTCACCAATCGCCGTCAAATTCCCTATTGGGAATTGCCACCGGAAGGCCTTCCTCCCCCGCCCTGCGGGGAAAAGTCAGGATGTGGGTTTTGTCAGGCCGTAACCGGAGCCGGCTGCGGCCGCCGCGTGAAGGGTAGTCCGCGGTCCTGACGGAGCCAGAGGTACGCCAGCGGCACGAGGCCCATGATGGAGATCACGATGTAGGCCGTGACGCTGCCGAAGATGTCGAATGCGCCATGCAGCAGCGATACCCCGAGATAGGCGACGAGCACGCTCCAGCTCAGCCGGACGCGACCCCCCCGAAAGGCATATAAGATCACGCCGCCGAGGATCGCCGACCACATGCCGTGACCGAACGGAGCCAGGACGCCACGAGCGAGCTCGGTGATGACGACGTCTGAAAACGACAACGTTACATTTTGTCCCTGGACGACAAGCAAGGCCGCCAGCGCGTAGCCGCTGCTTTCAAGCGCCGCAAAGCCGAAGCCAACGGTGGCTCCGAGCACCATCCCGGCACGCCTTGTGTACGAGGGAAGTCCCATTGCGAGGGCAACGATGGCGACCCCTTTGACGAATTCCTCGATGAGGCCGACCTTGAGGTTGCCGCGCAGGCCGGGACCGTAGACCAGCCAGTATTCGAGGAAGGCCGCCGCCAGGAGGCCGAGGACGCCCGCGACGAGAAAGGCGGTCACGATCCGCGTCGGTGAGAGCACCGGGCTCGGATCGTGGTCGAGATACCAGACCACAGCCGTGACGGGCACGAGGAAACTGCCGAGCAGGAAGACGGTGGGCAGAACGATGATGTCCCCAGTCACGAACACCGAACCGACGGCGGCACCCCAGAGGGCGAGGCCGATGAGGAAAACGGCCCACCAGCGCGGCGCCCATGCCTGTCCTTTGACTGCCTTCAGGGCGACTCGTTTGGCCAACCAATTCTTCACGCCTATCGCTCCTTGAGCCTCATGGGATGGCTGATTTCACGTGTCGGCGTCGACGCTTGCAATGATGTCGTCGGCCACCTCGTTTGCCGGGTGGCCATTTTTACTGGCCGGGTCGATCGTGATCACCTTTATCCCGAGCGGGCCGACCTCCTTGGCCAGCCCCTCCGAGAAGCTGTCGATGTTGACCAGAACATCGATCTGGCCAAACCGATCGATGGCTTCTCGAACCACGGTGTGGACCTGGTCCTGGCGGGTGACATCGAGTTCGAGGACGAGTGCTTGCGCCGGGTAGCGCACGATCAGGTCGCGGACCCTCTCAGGCGTCCGACCCGTAACGACAGCGCGCTCCCCGCGGGCCAGGATCGCTTCGCTCAAGGCCCGTCCAAGACCGCCGGATGACCCCGTAATAAACCACACACGCTGGTAAATCGCCGGTTCGCGTTGCTGCATCGTCTGAAAGGCATTGTCCCGGCCAGAGCGCGCGAGGACACCGCTCGTCGGCGGCATCCGATTACCCCACCTGTGAGGGACGCCTCATCCCCCATACAGGGGAGTGCATCTCACGACCGAGGTGATCGGCCTTTGCAGGCCAGTCCATGAACCCCTACTCTAGAGCCAGTGGTTTCGACAGAAACCGGGGCAGCGAGAGCGGTGGGTGAGATTCGGCTGCTCATCGCGGATGATCACAGCGTGGTGCGGCAGGGACTGCGCATGTTTCTGGCGCTCGACCCCGACTTCCAGATCGTCGGCGAGGCGAGCACCGGAGAAGAGGCAATCCGACTGGCCCGCGAGCTTCACCCCCAGGTGGTCCTCATGGACCTGCTGATGCCGGGAATGGGCGGGGTCGCGGCAACCGGGGCGATCCGCTCCGAGATGCCCGACGTCGAGGTGATCGCCTTGACCAGTGTCCTGGAGGACGCGGCCGTCACGGGGGCGATCCGCGCCGGGGCGATCGGCTATCTCCTCAAGAACACGGAGGCCGACGAGCTGCGGCAGGCCGTCAAATCGGCGGCCGCCGGCCAGGTGCACCTGTCACCAGAGGCCGCCGCCCGGCTGGTACGGGAAGTGCAGATTCCGGGCAGCCCCGAGGTCTTGACCGAACGGGAAACGGCCGTGCTTCGACTCCTCGCGAAAGGCCAGGCAAACAAGCAGGTGGCCCGCGAGCTTGGCATCGGTGAGCAGACCGTCAAGACCCACGTCAGCAACATCCTCGGCAAGCTCCAGCTGCAAAGCCGAACCCAGGCTGCCCTCTACGCGGTGGAGCGGGGCCTGGTGAGCGCGAGCGACCTGGGCCGAGGCTGAGCTTGTGGCTACGACGGGTCTATCCAAGCACCAGGCGCTAGCCACTCCCTCGGTCGATGAAATCGTTCGAGCCCTCGTCGAGGTCGTGCCAACTCCCGTGGTCGTCGCGGATGATTCGGGGCATTACGTCTACGTCAATCCGGCAGCCCGCGCATTCTTTGGCCGGCCCGCCGAAGACTTGGTAGGGACGGAGGTGATCGACTCCATCGTGCCACGCGAGCGCGAAGAGGTCGGTTCGTACCTGTGCTCCACGGCGACGGCCGAGCCGGGACGCCGCAGCATAGCGGGGGAGCGTGAGGTCCTTTTGCACCATACGCCCATGGCATTGGGCGGAAAACTCCTGTTGATCGGAATCGTCGAGGATGTGACCGAGAACCGTCGCGTGCGACGGGAGGCCGTTGCCCTGGCGCAGTCTGCGGCCAGCCTCGCCGTCAACCGCTCCCTCGACGCCACGCTTGATGCCCTGGCGCAGAGCATCGTCGAAACCACCAGCGCGGTCGCCTGTGGCATCTACCTTCTCGAGCCGGATGGCAATCTGCGCACGGCGGGCACCTTCGGGCTGCCGCGCGGCTATGCCGCGGCCGCCGACGCGGCGCAAACGCGAGGCGCCCCGCGCGCGGCGATCCGGGCAATGGAGGCTCATGCGACCGTCATCGACGAGGATGTCGTCACCCGGCGCCTCGCCGACCCGCGTTTCTCCCCGCTCCATGATCTGATCCGCGAAGTTCCGTGGAGTGTCATCGTGTCGCTGCCCCTCATGCACCACGACGCGGCGATCGGCGCCCTGAACGCCTACTACCCGTCGGGCCAGCGGCCGCCCGAAATCGACATGTCGTTCCTCCGAGCGATGGCCGATCAGGCAACCTCAGCGGTGGACTATGCGCGCCTGCTCAGCGCTTCGAGAGACAAGGTGGCGTTGGAGGAGCGCCAGCGACTGGCGCGCGATCTGCACGATTCTGTCTCGCAGGCCGTGTACGGCATCGCCCTGGGGGCGCGGTCCGCGCAGGAAATGCTGGCGAAGGACCCGTCGCAGCTTCGCGAGCCGCTCGACTATATCGTTCGCCTTTCCGAGGCCGCGCTGGCGGAAATGCGCGCCCTGATTTTCGAGCTGCGTCCCGAGGCCCTCGAGCGCGAGGGTCTGATTGGCGCGCTCAAGCATCACACCGCCGTGCTGCGCTCACGCCATGGCATCACGGTCGAGGAAGTGATCGCGGGCGAACCGACCATGAGCTGGGAGAGCAAGCAGGCCCTCTACCGGATTGCCCAGGAGGCGTTGCACAATGCCGGCCGCCACGCACGGGCCACGCGGGTCCGCGTCGCCTTGAATCAGGATGACGCCGAGATCAGGCTGGAGGTCTGGGATAACGGAGTCGGCTTCGATCCCCAGAGCGAACACCCGGGGCATTTCGGTTTGAACACGATGCGCGAGCGCGCGACAGAGCTGGGAGGCCGCCTGGAGATCGAGAGTCGAGCTGAGGCCGGGACAAAGATCCGGGCGATCATTCCCGCGAGCCGATCCAACTCGAGCGAACCGATCGGCTCCCCCAAAAGTAGGTAGCCGCCGGCACCTCTTTGGGGAGGATCGCGAGCCGGCCATCGGGGATGATGTCGGCATGAAGTCCGAAACACTAACGGTCAGCGAGCTGCTCGCCATCTTTGGCCGAACCCCGGATGCGACTCGCTGGGTCGGCTTTGCGGACTCGGCGGAGTACCTGTCGGTCGTCACCTACGTCGTGGAGCGATCGCAGCGCCGGTTTTAGCGCGGGTCGGCCGGGTCGCTCGCCTCGCTATCCAGTTCGCTTTCTCTCCCTTCCCCCAGGCCCCCCTGACCAGGGGGCCTGCCCCTTTTCACCCATACTGAACGCTCGAACTGCGTGATTGCCAATAACCCAATCGAACACGCCCGCGTTGCATGGGGGATGCATCGTCGACCGCTGGCGGCCATCCTTCTGCTCATCGTGGTCGCCGTTGCCGGCTGTGGGCCCACGGCGGTGGCGCACCCATCGGCGAGTCCTTCGACAAGCCCGACCCCGTCCCCAACCGCGACTCCGACGCCGACTCCGACTCCGCAGCTTGCCTGCGCCGACCAGGTCTTCGCGGCGATGACGTTCGATCAGCGGATCGGTCAGCTCTTCGAGCTCGGTCTGGCGGGCGACCGTCTCGGTCCCACCGAAATCAACCTGATCCAGACGGATCACATCGGGTCGGTCTGGTTCGTCGATCGAAGCTACGCCGGGGCCGCCGCCATCCATGCCGTCGCTGCCGCAGTCCAGGCTCAGGTCTCCAGTACGGCGACGGCCAACGTCCGTTTCTTTATCGCCGCCAACCAGGAGGGCGGCCTGATCCAGGCGATGCAGGGCCCGGGCTTTTCCCAGATCCCCACAGCGGTCGTGCAAGGCACCTGGGATCCGGCCCTCTTGCAGAGCCGCGCCGCGGGCTGGGCGCGCGAGCTCAGTGCCGCCGGCATCAACTTCAATTTCGCTCCAGTCATGGACGTCGTTCCGCTGGGAACGGATGCGCAGAACCAGCCGATCGGCGCACTCCAGCGCGAGTACGGCCATGATCCGGCCACGGTCGGGAGCCACGGCGTCGCCTTTCTTGCCGGCATGCACCAGTCCGGCATTGCGGTCAGCCTCAAGCACTTTCCCGGCCTCGGTCGTGTGACCGGCAACACCGACTTCACGACCGCAACCGACACGACGACCACCGCAAATGACACCTACTTGGGGTCCTTCAAGCAGGGCATCGCGGCTAATGCCGACTTCGCGATGGTGGCCCTGGCCAGGTACACGAGGATCGATCCCAATCACCTGGCCGCCTTCTCGCCGCTGGTGATGACGCAGATGTTGCGTGGCACGATGGGATTCAACGGCGTCATCATCTCGGATGACCTCGGCGATACGGCGGCGGTCGCCGGCATTCCGCCGGGTACGCGGGCGATCGACTTTCTCGCAGCGGGCGGCGACATGATCATCTCGAAGACCTCGGCGCCGGCCCACGCCATGGTGCTGGCGATCCGATTACGAGTCGCCGCCGACTCGAGCTTTCGCCAGCGCGTCGACGATGCGGCGCTCCGGATTCTCAGGGCGAAGCAAGCCTGGGGTCTGCTCGCCTGCTGAAGCCACGCTTCATGCTACCCGCGCGCAAAACGGCTGGGGCCGAGAGGGGCGACCTCCCGGCCCGGTCCAGCGTATCGATGCCCTGGGGCGACTTAGGCCCGCTGCGCCTTCAGGTTTTCCAGGATTTCGGCCATGCGATCCATCGAATCATCGGAGCCTTTCTGCATTCCCGACGCCACCATCCCGTCGCGATCGGCCACCGACTGAAAGACCAACTGCTCCACGAGCCTGGTCTTCTGCCCCAACGGTTCGAAGTTCACCGTTTGCAGCAGTACGTGGCCAGGCACGCCCTCGAACTCGAAGGTCGCGATGATCCGCTCCGGGGCGACGAGGTCGTGGTGCACGCCGTGGAACGCGAACTCGTCGCCATTCTCATTGCGTTGGACGAACCGCCACAACCCACCCGGCCGGGCCTCCATCTTGTCGACCGTCGTCGTGTACTCTCGCGGACCAAACCACTGCGAAACCAGCTTGGGATCCGTGAACGCCTTGAACACCAACTCGCGCGGCGCATCGAACACGCGGGTCATCGTGAGCTCCTGCTTTCCGGGTTCGATGACGTAGTCAGTTTTTGCCATCGTTGTCTCTGCTTTCGCTGTCATGCGTTTCCTCCTTTTGTACGGTCGCCAGGTATTCGTCGAGTCGCTCGAAGCTTTCGTCCCAAAACTGTCGGTACTCTCCCACCCAATCGGCCGCCTCCTTCAAACGGGCGCCGTCCAGCCGGCATGGCCGCCACTGTGCCTTCCGGCTCTGCCGGATAAGCCCCGCACGCTGCAACACTTTCAGGTGCTTCGAGATGCCGGGAAGGCTCAAGTCGAACGGCTTTGCCAGCTCAGTCACAGACGCCTCGCCTGCCGAGAGACGGGACAGAATCGCCCGCCGAGTCGGATCGGCCAGTGCCGCAAACGTGATACTGAGTTGATCGGTAGTCATCTATTTTTCCATCTAGCTAATTAGCTACTTGGCAGAATACGCGCTGCGGCACCGGTTTGTCAAGGAGTTGGCGCCAGCAAGTTCAAGGCAGCCAGGCTAGCGGGCAGCCACCGCTTTTGGGGGAGTCGAGCAGCGCGTAGACTCGCCCAAACAGCTTCTCGAGGAGGGATCAGGATGCCAGGTGAACTTGAGACTTTGACCCGGAAGATGTTCGGTGCACTCGACCGGAACGACGCCGAGGCGTTCATCCAAAATTCGGCCGACGACGTTCAGGCGGTCGACGAAATCTCTCGTCGTTGGCTGCGCGGCGTTCGCGAGGCCGGCGATTACCTTCGCAATCTAGTCAAGCAGATCCAAGGGGTTCACTCGACGATCAGGACAGCGATGGCCGCGGCGCCAACTTGTCCACGGGGCCGCCCCCAGGTCGAGCAAGCCCACGATGAAAACCCGTTCCTCGCACTTAGTCGACGATCGCGCCGGCAGAAATATTGACGTCGGCCGCCGTGATGGTGCGAGCCTGGTCCGAGGCCACGAATGCCGCGACGGTTCCAACGTCATTCAGGGTTGCGGTCCACGGAAGCAGGGCGGCCTCCTGAAGACTGGTGATGATCTCGTCGCGGCCCTTGATTCCCTTGGGAAGGGTCTCGGGGATTCCACCGGTTTTGATGGTGACCACGCGGATCCCCTGCGGACCGAGCTCGGTGGCCCATTGCCGGCGAAGGCCCTCGAGCGCATCGAGGGCGATCTTGAAGCCGCCCAACCCGGGAACGGTTTGCGGCCCGCCACCGCCGAAGGCGAGAATCACGCCCGACCCACACGCGACCATGTGCCGCGCCGCTGCCCGGGTCGTCAGGAAGTGACTGCGCATAGCGGTCACGATCGGCTGCAGGAAGTCGTCAACGGAGATCTGCTGGAGAGGCTGCTGGACGTCACCCACCGCGATCAGGTTGAAGGAGATGTCGACAGTGCCCGCCCGGTCGACAACTATGTCTACAAACTGGTCGATCGCACGCTGGTCGAGCGCATCGACAACGCTGGTGTCCACCGCGCCGCCACGCGACCGGATCTCACCGGCAATCGCGGCGAGCTTCTCCGCGGATCGGCCGGCGAGGAAGACCCTGGCCCCTTCCCGCGCGAAGGCGCCGGCCACGGCTCCGCTAATGGGACCGCCGCCGTAGATGACGGCGACTTTCTTGTCGAGTAGCACGTGACAGAGTCTCCCATAGCGACCCTAGCGCTATTTCCTGGTATCTGAGCTCTTGCGGCGGAGCAGCTGCATGAAAATCAGCAGGCTGCTTACGAGCAGGGCCGGTACATAGATGGTCACGATCACCCAGTTGACGCCGAGCGCGTAGGTGAACACGTTGAAACGCATCGATTGGATGATCGCGTTTACCGTGTCGAGCATGCCAACGATGACGCACAACCACACCAGTGCGATGGCAGCCTGGAAGCGGACGCGAAGCGCCGTTATCGCCACCAGGGCCAGGACCGCGGTGATCAGGTCGCCGTACCCGATCATCGTCCGGAATTCCATGGGGACGCCGGAGCCGACGGCACCCGGAGCCAGGATGGTCCCGCCAACAACGCGAAAGGCGTGCACCCAGAGCAGCGGCACGAGGGCGACCTCCCGAGGCAGAAGGGATAACCGCGGCACGACATACCAGAAGGCGATCAGCAAATAGGCCACCAAACTCAACGTGAACTGAATCCCGAAGAGCACAATCGGTTCCATCGTCAGCTACCCCTCATGGATGCCTACCGGTTGATCCTGGACATGTCCGCGTAGCGGTCTACCACGGGCGCCTGGAGCGCGCTCAGGCGCGCCATGCCCATATTCTGCTCGAAGTTGCCCCCTACGAACCGAGGGTTGTTGGCGCGGAAGTCTTCCCGGATCTCAAGCCCAACCTGGAGTTGCAGATCGCAGGGACGCGCTAGCCGGTGACTCCCACGTCGTTGCTGCGCATGGCTACCGTATGGCGTCGTCTGGCGATGACGACCAAGGCGGCCAGGGCTGCCCCGGTCAGCGCGAGGTTGCGCATCCACGATCGGTTCAATCGGTGTCCCAGGACATGATCGAGCGACATGTTGCCGGGGCCGGTGAGCGCGAGGGCTGCGGCGGTCCACCCGAGAACGGCCGGATACTCGAAGCCGCCTTTGCCGTTGAAAAAGCCCTTGTCGACGTGCATGGAAGAGGCCACGATCATCGTGCCAGCCACCGCAGCACTGGCGCCGGGCGTGCCGAGCCCGACCGCGAGCAGGGCTCCCCCGCCGGCTTCTCCAAGACCGGCCGCGATCGCGTTGAGCTTCCCCGGCCGGAATCCGAAGCGGTCAAAAGTCGCGCCGGTCCGCTCGAGACCCGCGCCGCCGAACCAGCCGAACAGTTTCTGAGCGCCGTGGGCAAACAGAGCGCCGCCGACGGCTGCCCGGAGACCGAGCAGGCCGAGGTCTCGCGCCTTCACAACGCAATGTATACCACAAACCGTTGGCACTATGCCATTCATTGATGGACAATGTATTATTGTGCCGTGCCCGATAGCCTCACCAAGACGGTGACCGACCAGCGGCTACTGCCTCTGCTGGAACACCTCGCTCGTGTCGGTCGACGCGAGTTCGAGACCACGATGGCGCCCGGCGGGCTCCGCCCACGTCACCTCATCGCGCTGAAGCTCCTCAGCGAACGAGGACCTGCGAGCCAGCAGGCCCTCGCCGACACGCTCAGCCTGGATCCAAGCAACGTCGTGGGACTGCTCAACGAGCTCGAGGAGCGCAAGCTGATCACGCGTCGTCGCGATGCCGCCGACCGCCGGCGCCACATCGTCGAGCTATCGCCCCGAGGGAAGAAGGAGCTATGCGACGCCTACGACGGCCTCCGCCGTATTGATGACGACCTGCTGAGCCCGCTGAGCGCCCAGGAACGGGCCACGCTCTACAACCTGCTGGTTCGCGCGGTTGGAGCCAAGACGCCGCCGTGCGACATTCCCGAGGAGTCAACAGCACCGCAACCGGTGACGAGGAGCAGGCGATGACCACCCCGGAAATCGAACTCGGATTGGACACCTTCGGCTACATCACCGTTGATGAGTCCGGCCAGCCTCTCGCACCTGATGTCGTGATCCGCAATTACGTCGAGGAGGCTGTCCTTGCCGATTCGGTCGGGATCGATTCGTTCAACATCGGCGAGCACTACCGGCCCGACTTCATGGACTCGGCCGCTCACGTGATGTTGGCAGCGATCGCCGGCCGAACCAAACGCATCCGCCTCGGCACGGCCGTCACCGTGCTGAGCACGCAGGACCCGGTGCGGGTGTACACGAACTTCGCGACCCTCGACGCCGTGTCGAACGGCCGCGCACAACTCGTCGTCGGTCGCGGCTCGCTGACCGAGTCCTTCCCTTTGTTCGGGTTCGACCTCGCCGACTACGAGGAGCTCTTCGAGGAGAAGCTCGACTTGCTCACGCGGTTGCTCCGGAACCAACCTGTGACTTGGTCCGGCAAGTTTCGATCGCCGCTCGTAAACCAATACGTGACCCCGGCGCTTCCGGAGGGTGTCGGTGGCAGCCCGCAATCCGTGGTCCGGGCCGCACGCTACGGCCTGCCCTTGATGCTGGCCGTGATCGGCGGACCCCCGGGCCGCTTCGCACCGTTGGTCGAGCTTTACAAGCGCGCGCTGGATGCTTATGGGATCCCGCCGTTGCCGATTGGTATGCACTCCCACGGATACATTGCGCGAACAGACCAGGAGGCGGTCGACATTCAGTGGCCGTACTGGAAGGAAACCTTCGAGAAAGCGGCACTCGAGCGCGGATGGGCACGCCCGACCATGGCCAGATTCCAGGCCGAACGAGCAGACGGATCCCTATATATCGGATCGCCCGAAACCGTCGCTACCAAAATTGCGGCGATGATGCGGCTGCTCGGGCTCAGCCGATTCGACCTGGCCTACGCCACGGGACGAATGCCGCATCCACAGAGGCTGGCGACGATC
>VBFF01000114.1:7801-36032 GCA_005889285.1 Chloroflexota bacterium | reverse complement strand
AGCAGTGGGATGTTGAACGCATCGCAGAGCCCGATGAAGCGGGCCGCCTTGTCGGCGGAATCGACGAAGAGGATGCCACCCTTGTGCATCGGCTGGTTGGCAACGACGCCGACCGCCCGCCCGTCGACGCGGGCGAGGCCGCAGATGATCTCCTTCGCATAGAGCGGCTTGACCTCGAAGAAGGAGCCCGCGTCGATCACGCCGTCGATCAACTGCTGCATGTTGAACGCTCGCCCCTCGTCCTCGGGGACGAGCGTTTCCAGTGGCACCGGCGGCCGAGCCTCGACCGAGAGACCCGAATGCGGCATCTCGGTCCAGTTCTGCGGGAAAAAGGAGAGATAGCGGCGTCCGGCCGCAATGGCGTCTTCGTCGGATGCCGCCAGCAGGTCCGAGAGGCCGCTCACCGTCGAGTGCATCCGGGCCCCGCCCATTTCTTCCAGCGTCACCTTCTCGCCAATCACCATCTCCGCCATGCGCGGTGACCCGAGGTACATGCTGGCGTTGCCCTCGACCATGATGGTGATGTCGCAGAAGGCGGGGATGTACGCGCCGCCCGCCGCCGATGGCCCGAAGAGCAGGCAGATCTGCGGCACCACACCCGAGAGCCGCACTTCCTGGTAGAAGATGCGACCGGCGTGGCGGCGTCCCGGGAACATCTGTACCTGGTCGGTGATGCGGGCGCCCGCCGAGTCCACGAGGTAGAAGATCGGCACGCGAAGCCGCTCCGCCGTCTCCTGGATGCGGACGATCTTCTCCACGGTGCGCGGTCCCCACGATCCCGCCTTGACCGTCGGGTCGTTCGCCATCACGCACACCGTCCGCCCATCGATCCGGCCGATGACGGTCACGACACCATCGGCGCCGTAACCGGCTTCTTCGCTGTGGGCGAGGAGCCCATCCTCGATCAGGAAATCGGGGTCGAGCAGCAGTTCGAGCCGCCGGCGCACCGGTAGCTTGTGCTCCTGGCGCAGCTTTTCAGCGTACTTCGCGGAGCCGCCGGCCCGCGCGGTCTCGGATCGAGCCTTGAGCTCATCCGCGGGTTCCCGGTTTGGCAGCGGATCGGGGGTGCTCATGCCGAGACGGTGCCGATTTCGGGTGGGGCGAGCGTGTGAATCCTGCCGGGCAATGGGGCATCGAGCGTGCGCTCGAGTCCGCGAGCCACGGCGATCAGCCGGGCGACGTCGACGCCGGTCGCGATGCCCATCGCGTCGAGCATCGCCAGCGCATCCTCGCTGCAGATGTTGCCGGCGGCGCCCGGCGCGAAGGGACTGCCCCCGATGCCGCCGACCGAGCCTTCGAACAGGTTGACGCCGGTCTCCAGGGCCGAGAGCAGATTGGCGATCGCCGTGCCGCGCGTGTCGTGGAAATGGGCACCCCAGCGGACGGCCGGAAGCCGTTCTTTCATCGCCTGGAAGAGCGCCTCCACCTGCGCCGGGTTGGCGACCCCGATTGTGTCGGCGAGCGAGATCTCCTCGATACCTCCGTCCGCCAATGCCGCGGCAACCTCGGCAACGCGCTCCGGAGCGACCGCACCGTCATAGGGACAACCGAATGCCACACTCACGCTGGCGTCGACGGCGATGTTGTCGCGCCGGGCCTCCTGGGCGATCACTTGGATCTCCTCGAGGGTTTCCCGGACGGAGCGATTCAGGTTGTGCTCGTTGTAGCCATCGGTCGCCGCCACCGTGACCGCGACGTTTCGGACGCCGGCGTCGCGCGCGCGGTCCAGGCCTCGCCGATTGGGGACCAGCACGCGCAACTGATCGATCCGGTCCTGCAGCGCCTCCAGCACGGCCTCGGCGTCGGCGAGCTGGGGCACCCATTTCGGGTGCACCATGGAGGTCGCTTCGACTCGTCGAAAGCCGCAGTCGAGGAGGCTCGCCACCAGGCCCACCTTCGCCGGCGTGGGCAACGTCCTCGGCCAGCTCTGCAAGCCATCGCGGGGTCCGACCTCCACCCAGTCGACCGTCAGGCCCTGGCTCATTTGCCGGTGAAGCGCGGCTCGCGCTTTTCGAAGAAGGCCGTGACTCCCTCCTTCAGGTCGTCGCTCAGGCCGAGCAGGGCGAGCTGGTCCTGGAGGTAGGCGATCGCCGACGGGAAGGTCATGTCCTGCATCCGATAAAAGGCCTCGAGGCCCAGCCGCATCCCGATGGGACTCTTCCTGGCGAGTTCGGCGGCGAGCGCATCGACTTCGCTATCGAGCTGTGCCAGTGGGACGTGCCGGTTGATGAGGCCGATGCGAACGGCTTCGTCCGCATCGATGCGCTTTCCCGTCAGCATCAATTCCATGCCGGCCTTGCGCGGCACGTTGCGAAACACGATCGCCATGATCATCATCGGCCACACCCCGACGTTGACCTCCGGCATGCCGAACTGGGCGGCATCCGAGGCGATGGCGAGGTCACAGGCGGCGACCAGCCCGAAACCGCCGGCCAGCGCGTGGCCGTTGACGCGGCAGATGGTGGGCTTGCCCAGCTCCGTCATCTCCAGAAACAGATCGGCGAGGTTGCGCCGCTGGAAATAGCGGTCCAGTTCCGAGATTTCGAGACGGAAGCCCTGCAGGTCGGCCCCGGCGCAGAACACCTTGCCCGCGCCGGTCAGGATGATGACGCGAACCGCCTCGTCGTGCTTCGCTTGATCGAACGCCTGGCGAAGCTCCTTGACGGTGTCCGTGCCGAGGGCGTTGCGATTGTCCGGGCGATTGATGGTGATCGTGGCGACCGTATCGCGCCGCCCATAGAGGAGGTGTTTGAACTCCACCGGCTCAAGTATATGGCGCGTCATTTCGCGCTCCGTCACCCGCTCCTAGAATGCAATTGTGGAGGACGTCGTCCTGGTCGCGGCGGCCCGCACGCCGTTCGGCAAGCTGGGCGGTGGTCTCTCGACTCTGACGGCGCCCGACCTGGGCGCCGCCGTCATCAAGGAAGTCCTCAACCGCGCGCGCGTCGAGGGCGGGGACATTGACCAGGTGATCATGGGCACCGTCATCACGGCCGGTATGGGCCAGATCCCGGCCCGCCAGGCGGCCATCAAGGCGGGCGTTCCCACCAGCGTGCCGGCGCTGACCGTCAACAAGGTGTGCGCGTCATCGCTCAAGGCCGTCAACCTCGCCGCGCTCCTCATCCGCCACGGTGATGCCAGCGCGGTCGTGGCCGGTGGCATGGAAAGCATGAGCCAGGCGCCCTACCTCTTGGAGAAGGCGCGCTTCGGCTACCGCCTTGGCGATAGCACCTTGGTCGACAGCATGGTTCGCGACGGCCTGATCGACCCGGCCAACGGGTGTCACATGGCGGTGGAAGGCAGCCAGGTCGCGAAAGAGTTTGAGGTCTCCCGTCAACGGCAGGACGAATACGCGTACAACAGCCAGCAGCGGTATGCGACGGCCCTCAAGGCGGGCTTCTTCGCAGAGGAACTCGTCCCCATCGCGGTGGCAAGTTCCAAAGGCACCTCGAAGGTGGCGGCGGACGAGCAGCCGCGGCCGGATACCACCATCGAGGGCCTGGCGCGGCTCAAGCCCGTTTTCGCAGAGGACGGGACGGTCACGGCGGGCAATGCGCCCGGCGTCAACGACGGCGCCACCGCCATCCTGCTTATGAGTGCGACGGAGGCGAAACGACGGAATCTGCCGGCGCTCGCCCAGTGGCTCGCCTACGGCGAGTCGGCGGCCGACACGCCCTATCTCGCCACCGTGCCGGCGTCCTCGATCCAGGCGGCGCTGAAAAAGCTCGGGGTCCGGGTCAACGACATGAGCCTCTTCGAGATCAACGAGGCCTTCGCCGCGGTGGCCTGCACCGCCATGGACCTGCTCGGGATCGATGAACAACGGGTCAACGTCGACGGCGGCGCGCTCGCGGTCGGCCATCCGATCGGCGCGTCCGGGGCGCGCATCCTGATGCACCTCGTCTACGCCCTCCGTCATCGGGGCGGCGGCTACGGCGCGGCCGGCATCTGCTCCGGGATGGCACAGGGCGAGGCGACCATCGTCCGTGTGAATTAGATGGATCTTGCCCTCAGCCCCGAACAGCAGGAGGTGCGCACGCTCGCGCGGGAATTCGCCGAGCGTGAGGTCAAGCCGCGCGCCGAGGCGATCGACCACAACAGCGAGTTCCCGCGCGACCTGGTCGACAAGGCCGCCAGGCTGGGATTGCTTGGGGTCCTGGTGCCCGACGCCTATGGCGGTGCCGGCCTCGACCACCTGTCCTTCGCGATCTTCGTCGAGGAGGTCGCCCGCTTCTGCGCCAGCACCGCGGTCATCCTCGACGTCCATAACTCGGTGGGCACCGAGCCCGTGGTGCTCTTTGGCTCCGAGGAGCAGAAGCGCCGCTGGTTGCCGGACCTGGCCCAGGGCAAGAAGCTCGCCGCCTTTGCGCTGACAGAACCGGAGGCCGGCTCCGATGCCGCCCATCTCAAGACGACGGCGACCCGACGCGACGGCGGCTACCTCCTCAACGGAACCAAGATCTTCATCACCAATGCCGGCGAGGCGGGACTGTACGTCGTCATGGCGTCGACGAAGCCGGGATCGGGCGCTGACGGCATCACGGCATTCCTCGTTGGTGGAGACAACCCCGGCCTCAAAGTCGGCCCGAAGTTCAAGAAGATGGGCCTCAACGGCTCGGCGATCGCGGAAGTCTACCTGGAAAATTGTGCCGTCGACGAGGCCGATCGCCTGGGTGACGAGGGGCAGGGCTTCCGCATCGCGATGCGCGCGCTGGACAGCGGACGCATCGGGATCAGCGCCCAGGCCCTGGGGCTGGCGCAAGGCGCGCTCGACGACGCCGTGGCGTACGCGAGAGAACGCAAACAGTTCGGGAAACCGATCGCCGAGCTGCAGACGATCCAGAACAAAGTCGCCGACATGGCCGTCAAGATCCGGGCGGCCCGCTGGATGACCTGGAAGGCGGCGGCGCTCTGCGATGCCGGGCTGCCCTTCACCAGGGAGGCGTCGATGGCCAAGCTCTTTGCCACCGATGCCGCGATGGAGATCACGCTCGACGCCCTGCAGGTCTTCGGCGGTTACGGCTACCTCGAGGAATATCCGATGGCGCGACGCGTGCGCGACGCCAAAGCGTGCCAGATCTACGAGGGGACCAACCAGGTGCAGCGGGTCGTCATCGCCCGCGAGCTGGAGCGTGTCTGATGGATTTTGCACTGAACGATGAGCAGCGCGAGATCCGCGAGATGGTCCACGACATCTGCCTCGAACGGGTCGAACCACGGGCGGCGCAGATCGACGAGTCGGGCGAGTTTCCCTGGGACATCAAGGAGCTGTTCGCGAAGCACGACATCCTCGCCATCCCCTTCACGCCGGAGTACGGTGGCGTCAGCGGCAGCGCGCTCACGCTGATCGTGGCGGTCGAGGAGATCAGCAAGTTCTGCGCGACGTCGTCCTTGATCCTGAGCGTCCAGTCGCTCGGCAGCCTGCCCATCTGGCTGGCGGGGAGTGAGGACCAGAAGCGCAAGTACCTGCCGCCGCTGGCGCGCGGCGAGCAGATGGCGGCCTTCGCGCTGACCGAACCAGGCTCGGGATCCGATGCCGGAGGGATGCGGACGCGGGCGATCAGGCGCGGCGACACCTACGTGATGAACGGTTCCAAGACCTTCATCACCGGGGGGAGCGTGGCCGACACCATCGTCGTCTTCGCCCGCACCGACCAGAACGGTGACGCGCCGGCGCGCGATATCTCCGCCTTCATCGTGGAGAAGTCGATGCCCGGTTTCAAAGTGGGCAAGCTCGAAAAGAAAATGGGAATCCGCGGATCGCCGACCGCGCAACTCTTCTTCGAGGATCTCGCGCTGCCGGCGGCCAACCGGCTGGGCAACGAGGGCGAAGGGTTCAAGCTGGCGATGCGCGTCCTGGACCATTCCCGTCCCGGGATCGCCGCGCAGGCGCTCGGCATCGCAGAGGGTGCCTTCGACCTCGCCCGCCGCTACGCGCGCGACCGGCGCCAGTTCGGCAAACCGATCATCGAGTTCCAGGGGATCCAGTTCATGCTCGCCGACATGGCCACCCAGATCGAGGCGGCCCGGGCCCTGACTTACGCCTCGGCGGACGCGCTCGATCGCCGCCTGCCGGACATCAATGTCAGCTCGGCAGTGGCGAAGGTCTTCGCCTCGGACACGGCGATGCGCGTCACCACCGACGCGGTCCAGATCCTGGGCGGCTACGGGTACCTGCGCGACTTTCCGGCCGAGCGGATGATGCGGGATGCCAAGATCACGCAGATTTACGAGGGGACGAACGAGATCCAACGATTGGTGATTGCGCGCGAAGTGCTAAAGGAGAAGGGGTGACGATCAAACAGCTCTACGTTGCCGGCGCCGGCCTGATGGGAGCGGGGATCGCTCAGACGGCGATCAGCCATGGTTTCGACGTAACGCTTCGCGAGGTCGACGACAACCTCGTGAACCGCGGAGTCGAGAACATCAAGCGGCGGCTTGACAGTCTCGTGCAAAAGGGCAAGCTCGAGGCCGCCCAACGTGACGCGGCGCTCGCCCGGTTGCACCCGACCACGTCCCTGGAGGCGGCCGGACGAGCGGACTTCGTGATCGAGGCGATCACCGAGAACTTCGACGCGAAACGCGATCTCTTCAAACGGCTCGACGGCATCTGCCGCGAGGAGGCGATCCTGGCCAGCAACACTTCCTCGATCCCCGTCACCCGGATGGCGGCGGTCACCAAGCGGCCTGATCGTTTCATCGGCATGCATTTCTTCAACCCGGTCCCCGTGATGCCGCTCGTGGAGCTCACGCGAGGCCGCGATACCTCCGACGCGACGCTGGCCGCGACGCTCGAGCTGTCGAAGGCGCTGGGCAAGACCCCGATCACCTCGCTCGACTATCCAGGGTTCATCGTCAACCGCATGCTGGTGCCCTTCATCAATGAGGCGATTCGGGCGTTGACGGAAGGGCTGGGCACGCGCGAGGACATCGACCAGGGGGCCAGACTCGGGCTGCACCACCCGATGGGTCCGCTCGAGCTCGCCGATTTTGTCGGCCTCGACACCCATCTCTACATCTGCGGCGTGCTCTACGAGGGACTCCACGACGCGCGCTTTGCCGCGCCCCCCTTGCTCCGCCAGCTGGTCGATGCCGGCCACTTCGGACGAAAGAGTGGCCGCGGCTTCTATCGTTACGGTCCGGACGGCGCCCGCTTAGCCGATTGACGCCAGACCAAGGGGCTGACCAGGAATGCCACTGCCGCGACGAATGATGCTGCGGCGAGCGTAGCCATCGCCAGGCCGATGCCGGCCCAGAGGGGTCCGCTCGTTTTGGCGATGGCACTCACTGAGGTGCCGGCGGTCACGTGCAGAGTGATGAATGAGTAAACCAGGATGAAGGTGCCGAGCGCTATCAGGATCGCCCCTACCAGCCGGACCCGGGCCAACCAGAAGGCGCCAACCAGCCAGACAATCGCGGCGGCGACGGCGGCGAAGGTCGCGTCCTCCGCATTCGCCGTCCCGAAGTCGCCACGTCTGAGGCTGTCGGTGGAGTAGAGGATGACCGCGATCGTGCCAAGCACGGCGACGATCAGCAACGGCAGTGTCTGCAGACGGTGGAGACGGCCTGTCGGATGGCCCCACGACACAATCGCGGCCATCGCCGTCAGCGCGCAGGCGGGCAGGATGGACATGAGCACGGTGGCGGTCCAGAGACCCTCGTGGAGGGAGAGGATGTGGACGTCATAGGGCGCGTTCACGAAGTGCCCCGCTGCGATAACGCCGAATTCGACGAAGGCGATCAGTCCGGCGATAAAGACGCCGATGCGAAGACCGCGCCAGGCAAGGACAAGGCTCACCAACCAGATGAGGTAGATCAACCCGGCGACCACCACGTAGTAAACGTCGACGTTGGTGCTATGACGCTCGGGGTAGAGGTTGACGCTGGCCAGCGCGACAGCGAGCATGCCGGCCGCCAGCAGCAGCACGCGCGCTGGCAACACCAACGGGCCCTGCGCGCGTCGACCCGCCGGACTCGTTCGCATCGCGGAACATTGTACGGGCGGCATCTCTTTCGCTAGACTCACTGGCGGCATCTTGGTAAGGCAACCGCGCCGGCGGCGCGCATCCGCCGCGCTCGGCCCCGAACGTGCGCGGCAGTACGGCCGCACCGCCGTGGCCGCGATCGCCGGGCTCGCTCTCGTGGTCTTTGGATTGGCCGTCTTTCGCGCCTGGTCGGCGATTCACACCGTCTCGCCACGCGCCCAGCCGCAAGACCTCATCGCGCTGGTCCAGGCGAAGAGTGACCAGCCCGGTTCGCTCGGCTGGAAGATCAAGCACGACGAACGCATCAACATCCTGCTGCTCGGCTATGGCGGCCCGGGCCACGACGGGCCGTATCTGACCGACTCCATCATGGTGCTGTCTATCCGTCCCGCGACACGCGAGGCGATGATGATTTCGTTGCCGCGCGACCTGTGGGTCAAGATTCCGGCACTCCCCCGGAACGGGTTCATGACGGGCAAGCTCAATAGCGCTTACGCCATCGGTACCGATCACAAAAACTACCCGAACGTTCGTAGCGAATGGAAGACGGACACCGGCGGGGGCGACCTGGCGGCGGCTACGGTATCGCAGGTGATCGGGCAGCCGGTCGATTACTGGATCGGCGTGGACTTCAAGGCGTTTCGCGAGGTCGTCGACGCGCTGGGAGGCGTTCGCGTCGACGTCCCGCTGGCGTTGGACGATCCGTATTTTCCGGCGGGCGAATCGAGCGGGATGATGCACATCCATGTCAATGCCGGCTGGCAGCAGTTCGACGGCGAGCGGGCGCTCCAGTACGCGCGCTCGCGGGAAACGACCTCGGACTTCGACCGCTCGCGCCGCCAGCAGTTGGTCATGCTGGCGGTCCGGCAGCGAGTCTTCTCGCTGAACGCGATCCCGCGGTTGCTGTCGCTGCTGTCCGCGCTGCAGGATAACGTCCGCACCAACCTGCGCCCGGGCGACATGCAGCAGCTCGCGGACGTTGCCGGCCAGCTCAAGGACACGGACATCCGTCGGGTGGCGATCGATACCTCCAACCTGCTGCGCAGCGGCAGCAGCAGCAACGGCCAGTACATCCTCCAGCCCCTTGACCCGACCTACCAGGCCCTGCAGCGCTTCCTGGCGAAGGCCCTTCCGGATCGCTCGACGCTGGCGAGCCGGGTGCCGTTCCAGGTGCAGGACGGGAGCGGCCGCTACTGGCTGCCCTACGGCATGGGCACGCCGGCCAGCATCATGACCTCACTGCTTCAGGCTCAGGGCTGGCAGGCCAGTGTGGGGCCGAAGACCACGCAGCGGGTCGCCCAGACCCAGATCCTGGATGGCTCCGGCGGCAGCGCGGCCGCCACCGTCGCCTGGCTTCATGACTACTTCGGCGGGGTGGTGACGACGGTCGCGGCGCCAGCCAGCGGTCCGGGCGTCACGGTTCTCCTCGGCTCCGACTTCACCCTCAAAACCTTCCCCGCGCCCACGCGTTAGGCATCACCCTCCCCCGCCTTCGGGGGAGGGCAGGGTGGGGGGTACGATTCGAATCGAGATGAGTTTGGCCGGCGCCTTACTTTCCGGCGATGTCCGGGCGCTGGCGCGGGCCATCAGCCTGGCGGAAGATCGCGACCCGCAGGCGAGCCAGCTGGTGGCCGAAGTCCAGCCCCACACCGGAAACGCCTACCTGGTCGGGTTGACCGGAGCACCCGGGACCGGCAAGAGCACGCTGGCCGACGCGCTGGTCAAAGTGATTCGGGACCGGCAGCAGACCGTCGGGGTGATCGCGGTCGACCCCAGCAGCCCCTTCACCGGCGGGGCGGTCCTCGGCGACCGGATCCGCATGTCGCGTCATACCCTCGACAAAGGCGTCTTCATCCGCAGCATGGGCGCCCGCGGACACCTCGGCGGCCTGGCCGCCGCGACCCGCGAGGCGATCCACCTGCTGGACGCCTACGGGCGCGACGTGATCCTGGTCGAAACCGTCGGCGTCGGCCAGTCCGAGCTCGAGATCTCGACCATCTGCGACACCGTGGTGCTGGTGCTGATGCCAGAGTCGGGCGACGCGGTGCAGAGCATCAAGGCCGGCATCCTGGAAATCGCCGACGTCTTCGTCATCAACAAGACCGACCTGGGCGGCGCTGAGAAGACGCGCCGCCTCATCCAGGACGCCATGGGACTCGGGCCGAAACAGGCCTGGCGCGCGCCCATCGTGCTGGCCTCCGCGGCCAAGGAGGAAGGCATCGCGCAGGTCTGGGATGCGGTGCGCGCGCACCAGGCCTACCTGACCGAGAGCGGCACGCTGGCCACGCGGCGGCAGCAGCGCCTCAAGCAGGAAGTCATGGCGCTCGTTGCCGACCGCGCCCGCGAGGACGCGCGGCGGGTCCTGGATGGCGATACGGCGGTCGGCCGGCGAGTGCGCGAGAACCAGAATGGGAAACTAAACCCATACGCGCTGGCCGAGGAAGTGCTCGACCAGCGGGCATCGCAAGGAGGCAGCTGATGGCACTTCGCCGCAAGACGGCGTACGAGGAATGGGCCGCCCGCTATCGCAGCGGGAAGCTGGTGCCGAAGGAAAACGCGACGACGATGTCCGGCGTGCCGCTCCAGCCGCTCTACACCCCGGAGGACCTGGAGGGGTGGAGTTACGAGGAGAAGCTCGGCTATCCCGGCGAGTTCCCCTACACGCGCGGCGTCTATCCCTCGATGTATCGCGGGCAACCGTGGACCATTCGGCAGTTCGCCGGCTACGGGACCGCGGAGGAGACGAATCGCCGCTACAAGTTCCTCCTCTCTCAGGGGCAGGCGGGCCTCTCGGTGGCGTTCGACATGCCCACCCTGATGGGCTACGACTCCGACGACCCGCTCGCTGCAGGCGAGGTCGGCCATTGCGGCGTGGCGATCGACTCGTTGGAGGACATGGAAACCCTCTTCCAGGGCATCCGGCTGGACCAGATCACCACCTCGATGACGATCAACTCGCCGGCGGCGATCCTCTACGCCATGTACATCGCCGTCGGCGAGAAGGAAGGTATCTCGCCGGAGAAGCTGGGCGGCACCTTGCAGAACGACATCCTGAAGGAGTACATCGCGCAGAAGGAGTACATCTTTCCGCCGGAGCCGTCGATGCGGCTCGTGGTCGATACCATCGTGTTCGCGGCTCGACACATGCCGCGCTGGAACGCGGTGTCCATTTCCGGCTACCACATCCGCGAAGCCGGATCGACCGCCACCCAGGAGCTGGCTTTCACCCTCGCCGACGGTATGGCCTACGTCGAGGCCTCGGTCAAGGCTGGGCTGAAGGTCGACCAGTTCGCGCCCCGCCTCTCCTTCTTCTTCGACTCCCATATCGATTTCTTCGAGGAGATCGCCAAGTTCCGCGCCGCCCGCCGGCTGTGGGCGCGCCTGATGCGCGACAAGTACGGCGCCAAGGACCCGAAGTCGTGGATGCTGCGATTCCACACCCAGACCGCCGGTGTCTCGCTGACGCGCCAGCAGGTGGAGAACAACATCAGCCGGACCGCGTACGAAGCGATGGCGGCCGTGCTGGGCGGAACCAACTCGCTGCACACCAACTCGATGGACGAAGTCCTGGCGCTGCCCACCGAGCGCGCGGCGCAGATCGCGCTGCGCACCCAGCAGGTGCTCGCTCACGAAACGGGCGTCACCAACACGATCGACCCGCTGGGTGGTTCTTACTTCGTGGAGCAGCTCACCGACGAGATGGAGCGCGGGGCGCAACGCTACTTCGACGAGATCGACGCCCAGGGCGGCGTCCTCCGCTGCATCGAAAACGGCTTCTTCCAGCGCGAGATCGCCGACGCCGCCTTCGAGTTCGAGCGCAAGCTCGAAGCCAACGAACGGATCATCGTGGGCGTCAACGCCTACAAGGATGGCGAAGGCGCGGAGGTCCCCACCTTGCGCATCGGCCCGGAGACGGAGCAGGGTCAGGTGCGCCGGGTGAAGGGCGTCAAGGCACGGCGCGACAACACGAGCGTCACCAACCGCCTCGAGGAGCTGAAGGCGGCCGCGCGCGGCCGCGACAACCTGATGCCGCTACTGCTGAACTGTGTCAAGGCCTATGCCACCGAGGGCGAGATCATGGCCGCGCTCAAGGAGGTCTTCGGCATCTATCGCGAGCCGATCCTCTTCTAGATGATCAAGCTTCGTTTCTCGCTGATTGGCCGGATCCTCGCCGGCCTGGCCGTCTTCATCATCGTGGCCTTCTATCTCACCCGGCAATGAGCGCCCGCGACACCCAGAAGCAGTGGCGGGTGCTGACCGCGAAAGTGGGCCTCGACGGCCACGACCGCGGGGTCAAGGTAGTCTCGCGGGCGTTGCGTGACGCGGGCGTCGAGGTGATCTACGCCGGGCTCAGGCAGACACCAGAAATGGTGGTGGAAGCCGCCATTCAGGAAGACGTCGACGCCATCGGCGTCAGCCTGCACAGCGGCGCGCACATGACGCTGATTCCCCGCATTCTCGAGCTGCTCAAGCAGCGCAATGCCACCGACATCGTGGTGTTCGGCGGTGGCATCATCCCCCAGGACGACGCCCGCGAGCTGAAAAAGATGGGGGTGGTCGAGATCTTCGGCCCCGGGACCTCCCTGCAATCGATCATCGACTTCGTGAACCACGGATTCAAGGCGGCGTGATCGCTGCCGCGCCCCGGAAGCTTGGCCGGTTTGAGCTCCAGTGTTTGAGCGACGGCCACTGGCGCATGGACGGCGGCTCGGTCTTCGGCGTGGTGCCCAAGGTCATGTGGGAAAAGCTCAAGGCCCCGGACGCGCGAAACCGCATCTTGATGGCGACGAATTGCATGCTCGTCCGCACGCCGGACGCCAATATCCTGATCGAGGCGGGCATGGGCCCCAAGCTCTCCGACAAGGAACGCGACATCTGGGCCTACGACCGGGATCCCGGTCTCCCCGATGCGCTTGCCGGTGTGGGACTCCAGGCGCAGGATATCGATCTCGTGGTGCTCAGCCACCTGCACTTCGACCACATCGGAGCCCTCGTCACCCCGGGCCGGGACGGTGAGCTGACACCGCTCTTTCCGCGGGCGCGCCACGTCGTCCAGGCGACCGAGCTGGAAGCCTGGCGCCATCCGGATCCGCGCAGCAAGCCATCGTACAAACCGGAGAACCTGGCCGTTCTCGAGGCGGAAGGGCGACTGCAGGTGGTCGACGGCGACCAGGAGGTCGCGCCCGGCATCCGGGTGCGCGTTACTGGTGGGCACACCGCCGGGCACCAGGCGGTGTACGTTTCTGACCAGGAACAAACCGTCGTCTTCACCGGCGACTTCCTCTTCATGCGCGCCTTCCTGAAGGTCAACTGGGTCAGCGCGCTTGACCTCTTTCCCTTGGAAGCGATGGAGCGCAAGGCGGCCTTTCTCAAGGAGGCGGCCAAAGAACGGTACCTGCTCTGGTTCTACCACGAGACCGAGCAGATGCTCGGTTACTGGACGGGCGAGGGCTTCGAGCCGGCTAGCTGACGATGAGCAGGACTTCGGAACCACAGCGCTCGCACTCGCCGCGCACGACGTAGTTTCCGGTCTTGAGGTCCATCGCCGAGGGGTTGAGGATGGCAACCGCCTGCCGGCAGGCGCGGCAGTTTGCCTTCATCGGCGCTACCGGGATGGCGGGGGGTTGGAAGGTCCAGGTGTGCGGTCCGACCTGATGCATGGTTGCGTGGGCGATGGCCATGTGAGAGCTCCATCTCTTGTAACGCGCTCGGTCAGAAAAGGTCCTGCGCCGTTCGGACCGTCGTCCTACGTCCTACGGCGTACCGGCCTAATAGACGATGACGGGGGTGCCGGTCGGCGTCCAGTTCCAGAGCCAGACCATGTTGCTGTAGGGAACGTTGACGCAGCCGTGCGTGCCGGTGTCTTCGCCGGTCGGGTCGTAGTGGGGGCCGTTGGTGCCGGGTCCGTAGCGCGAGCGCCAGGAGGCGTCGTGGATCCCGTCGCCGCCGTTAAACCACATCACCATTTTCACTTTGCTGTCCGGGTACCAGAAGGGCGAACCCTTGGGCCACGGCGAGTGCATCGTCCAGGGTGACACCTTCCAGTACACCTTGAAGCTGCCCGGGTCGGTCTCGAGTCCCGGCCGGCCAGTCGTGACGTAGCTCCAGAAGACCTGCTGGCCGTGGTCGTAGGCCCGAATCACCTGGTCGTTGAGGGAGATCGTGAGCGCCTTATCGGGGAGGGTCTGAGCCATCGCGTCGGTCAGCACCTTCTCCTGCACCATCAGCCCGCCGGCGACCTGCTCCAGGCCGGCGGCGGTGGTGGCGCTGTTCAGGCGGACGGCCAGCTTCTGGACGTTCAGGTCGACGATGGAGACGTCCATGGAGAAGATCCGCGCGGTCTGCAGCTCGCCCTGCACCTTCGCGAGCGCCGCGTTGGCGCCGGCTCGCGCCTTACCGGCATCGCCCTGGTTCTGGGCGGCCGCCTGGGCGGCGTACTGGTCGACGAGCTTGTTCGTGGTTTCCTGGTCGGCGATCATCAGCGAGAGCTTCGATAGCCGGCTCTTGAGCTCGTCGTTCACGGCGCGATAGGCACGGACGTTGGTGGCGTTGTCGAGCTCGATCTGGGCCTTCGAGGAAACGCCGGCGAACTCGACCAGGAGCTGGTCATCGACCCCGATCTGCTTCGCCTTCTGCAGGCTGGTCGAGACCTGCTTGACCGCCGACTGCGCCGAATCTCGCGTCTCGACCAGCAGCTTGTCGACTCGGGTCTGCAGCTGCTCTTTGATCTGCGTCTCCTGGCCGGCCACGCGGGAAAAGAAGGCGATGCGCTCTTCGTTGAACGGCGCCGACGCCGCCGGCGGCGTTTCGCTGGCAGTCGTCAGCTCCTGGCGCTGAAGATCCGAGAACTCCGAATTCTCCAGCCCGAGCTCGGTGGCTCGTGCCTGGGCGGCGATCACCTGCGCCCTGGCAGCGTTGTAGTCCTGTTCGGCCGCGGCCTCGCGAACCTGCTGCACCAGGATGAAGCCGGCCACCAGGACGAACGTTCCCAGGACCGCCCCAATTCGGAGCGAGTTCCGCTGCAGGAATCTAAGAGATGATGTGAGCATCGTGGTCAGCCGATTGTAGGCAGTCCGGCCACTGGAGGTAACGGCCGAACGGCGGAAAAGTTCCGGTGAAGGGCCCTCCAGCGGGCGCCAAACGCTGTGTTAAGATGGGCGCCGCTCGTATTCAGCCCGAAGGAGAAATGCACTGGCCACCACCCCCGTTACGCTGAAGCTGGAGCCCCGAGCCGACCGCGGCCGGCACCTGCAGGCGCTGCGCCGCCAGGGTCGCCTTCCCGGGGTGGTATACGGCCACAACGTGGATGCAGTGACCGTGGTGGTCGACGGCCGCGAGTTCATCAAGGCCTTCCAGAAGGTTGGACGCAACCAGCTGGTCGATCTCCAGCTCGGCGACGAGCCGGTGCGCAAGGCCCTCGTCCGTGAGGTGCAGCGCAGTCCCCGCCACGGCGACCTCCTGCATGTCGACTTTTACCAGGTCAACCTCACCGAGAAGATCGAGTCCGAGGTCCCGATCGAGTTGGAGGGCGAGGTCGAGCTGGTGTCCAAGGGTGAGGCGGATCTGCAGCGCGGGCTTCACGCGCTCAAGATCGAGTGCCTGCCGACCGATCTGCCGCCGGTCATCACCGTGGACATCTCGAGGCTCAAGGAGGTCGACGACGAAATCCGCGTCAAGGATCTGCCGGTCCCGCCCGGGTGCGAGATCCTGGATGAGCCCGATGACCTCGTGGTCAAGGTCGCCGCGCACCGCGAGGAGGTCGAGGAAGCCGCGCCGGCGCCCGCCGCCGCGGAGGTCCCGGTCGTCGGCGAGGGGGAGGCTCCGGTCGAGCCCGGCGCCGAGGGCGAAGCCCCCACCGAGAGTTAGTTCGGCAGCGACCCTACAATGGGCGCCATGCCGACGCGCGGCGTAAGCGCCTGGGACACTCTTCGCAGCTACCTTCCAAACAGCCACGACCTCTTCAAGGTCGCCGTGGCCATCCTCATCCTGGTCGCGTTTTACCTGCTGGCACGCCTGGTGCGACTGCTTGCCAGCAAGGAGCTTCGCCGGGTCAAGGCCGACCCACAGGTTGCGCTGCTCGTCAATCGGATCGTTTTTCTCACCGCCCTGGTGATCGGCGTCGTCACCGCCTTCAGCGAGCTGTTCGGCAGCCCGGCGCTGGTCTTCGGCGGCTTTGGGTTCCTGGCCCTCGCCTTCAGCCTCGCCTTCCAGGACATCCTGAAAAACTTCATCGCCGGGCTCTTCATGTTGCTGGAGCGACCGTTTCGGCTGGGCGATGAAATCACGGTCGACAACCATACCGGCATCGTGGAGAACATCGAGATGCGGGCGACCACGCTGCGCACGAGTGCGGGGGAGCAAGTGATCACCCCGAACTCGCTCGTCTACACGGGCACCATCATCAACCGCACCCGCTACCCCACGCGCCTCTTCACACTCACGGCCAAAGTCCCCGGTGGGGTTGCCCTCGATGGGCTTACGGACACACTCAAGGAACAGATCCAGAGCCGCCCCGAGATTGCCAAGGACCCGCCGCTACACATCGCCCTCCAGCCCAGCATCGATGGCGGCCTGACGCTGGAAGTCCGTTACTGGCTCGACTACCGGCGTAACGACCCACTCGCCGTGCAGGCGGCCATCGGCCAGCAGGTTTACCGGGCGCTTCAGTCCGCCGAAGTCTCGCCCAAACGGTAGCCTTACCACTCCGCCGGGCGCTCGCCCGCTTCGCCGCCTTTAGCCCCGCGGCCCGCCAGTTCCTCGCCTACGCCCTCCTCCTCGGCATCGGCTGGTCCATCTTCAACCTCGTCTTCAACCTTTACATGAGCGCGCTGGGCTTCTCGAATGACGTCATCGGCCTTTTCAATTCGCTGCCCGCGGTCGCCCTGCTCCTGGTTGGGATCCCATTTGCGGCCATGGCCGACCGGGTCGGCTATCGCCCTTTCCTTCTGGGCGGCGGAATCGTCGCGATTCTGGCGTCGCTCGCCCTGGCCCTGGTGGGATCGCCGCTGCTCGCGGTGCTGGCTGCCGGCACCTTTGCGCTGGCGGTCATCGTCTTGCAGGTTCTCGGCAGTCCACTCCTGGCTCAGGTGACTGGCGAGACCGAGCGGGTGGCCCTCTTCGCGCTCAATCAGGCGCTTTCCTGGGCCGCCGCGCTCCTCGGCGACGTCCTCGGCGGCGTGATTCCCGAGGCGGCCGGGCGTCTCACGCACACGTCGAGCGCCTCAGCCGGGGCCATCCGATCGGCGTTCGTGGCGATGACGATTTTGACGCTGCTGAGTCTGCCGTTCCTTTTGCGGCTGGCGCGATTCTCCGGGATGAAGCCGGCCGCAAGCTTTCCGGTTCGCGAGCTGCTCCACATCGACATGGCCCGCTTCGGCCGCATCCTGTTACCGACCCTGATCCTTGGGATCGGCGCCGGGATGTACCTCAACTTCATACAGCTCTACCTCGCCCAGCGATTCGGCCTGACTCCCGGTCCGATTGGCGTCATCCTGGCGGTGGGTGCGGCCCTGACGGTGATCGTCACGCTGGCAGCTCCGGCGGCCGGGCGGCGATTCGGGATTACCCGCACCGTCGGGGTATCCCAGGTTCTTGGCTCGCCGCTGGTGCTGCTGCTGGCCTTCATCACGGTGCTTCCCGTCGCCCTGGTGGCCATGACGATTCGGCAGCTCGTGCTCAACCTGCAGGGACCGCTGGGCCAGGTCTTCGGGATGGAGTACGTCGACGCGCGCGAGCGTGCCCGGCTCGCGACCGCCCAGATCGTCGTCAGCGGCATCGGCATTGGTGGGATCGGCCCGCTGGTCAGTGGCTTTCTGCAGGTGCGCGGCGGCTATCAGCTGGCCTTCTCGGTGAGTGCCCTCTTCTACCTGCTCGCCGGCCTGACGTTTCTCGTCCTGTTCGGCAGGGTCCGCTTGCCTTCGGAGCGAGGCCCCTCCGGTTAGACGAGCTGGCCGAGCGCCAGCAGATTGCCCTCGCTGTCACGGAACCAGGCGGACTTCTCGTACCCGAGATCGGCGATGCCATCGATGGTTTTGAGTCCGGGAAAGTCGTATTCCTCGAAGTTGACGCCACGGCTCCTGAGCTCCGCGACGGTGGCGGCGATGTCCTTCACGAACCAGGCCATCTGCGTGTGCTGTCCCGAGGGTCGCCCGCCTGTCGGGAAGAGGAGGAACCCGCTGTCGCCGCTGCCGTCATAGAAGAGGGCGCCTTCGACTTCCCGGGAAGGCGTCAGGCCCAGCTTCTCCGCGTAGAACGCTTTGGCGCGGGCGAGATCCTCGACGGGAAGGGCAGCCTTCGCGTTGGCGCTCCTCAGCGACTCCATCGGACGATCTTACGGCCAGCTTCTATAGTCACCTGATGGCCCAGGAAACCCTCTTTCCGGCACCCGCCGAGCCGTCGCCGAAAGACCAGCCGCTCGCCGCCCGGATGCGGCCGCGCTCGCTCGACGAGTTCGTCGGCCAGGAGCACCTGGTCGGTCCCGAGCACGAGCTCCGTCGCGCCATCGAGGAGGATCGGGTTGGCTCGATGATCCTCTGGGGACCACCGGGAAGCGGCAAGACGACGCTGGCGCGGCTGATCGCCCGGGTCACCTCCTCGCATTTCGTGCCGCTCAGCGCTGTCAGTGCCGGCGTGGCGGACCTGCGGCGCAACATCGAGGAAGCCCGCTTGCGCACGGCCCAGTCCGGACAGCGCACGATCCTCTTCATCGACGAGATCCACCGCTTCAACAAGGGACAGCAGGACGCGGTGCTGCCCTTCGTCGAAGAGGGCGTCATCACCTTGATCGGCGCCACCACCGAGAACCCGTCGTTCGAGGTCAACGCGGCGCTGCTGTCGCGCACCCGGGTCTTCGTGCTCGCCGCGCTCGACGACGACCAGGTGGGGGCCATTGTCGACCGCGCCGTGTCCGACCCGGAACGAGGGTTGGGCGGACGCCACGTCGAGCTGGATGCCGAAGCCCGCGCCGCGCTGGTCAGGGTCGCCAACGGCGATGCTCGGATCGCCCTCAACGGGCTCGAGGCGGCGGCGGCGCTCGCGCGGCCGAAGCAGGGCCGCCGGCTGGTCACGGCCGCACTGGTCGAAGAGGCGGTCCAGCGCAAGAACCTGCTCTACGATCGCGCCGGCGAGGAGCACTACAACATCATTTCGGCGCTTCACAAGAGCCTCCGTGACAGCGACCCGGATGCCTCGCTCTACTGGCTGGGCCGCATGCTGGAAGCGGGTGAGGACCCGCTCTACGTCGTGCGGCGACTGATCCGCTTCGCCTCAGAAGACATCGGTCTCGCCGACCCGCAGGCCCTGACCCAGGCGGTGGCCGCGCAGCAGGCTGCGCACTTCATCGGTATGCCGGAGGCGAACCTGGCGCTGGCCCAGGCCGTCGTCTACCTCGCGACGGCGCCCAAGAGCAATGCCCTGTACGCGGCGTACACGAATGTGCAGCAAGACGTCGAGCGAACGCGGGCCGACCCGGTTCCCCTTCACCTACGGAATGCGCCGACGCCGCTGATGCGAAATGTCGGCTATGGAAAGGGGTATCGCTACGCGCACGATTACGAGGAGGCGCAGGTCGAGCAGCAGCACCTACCGGACGCGATCAAAGACCGGACTTATTACCACCCCTCCGATCGCGGTTATGAAAAGACGGTCAAGGACCGCCTCGACGCCTTCGAGGCCGCGCGCCGAAAGAGCCGAAAGACAAGCTAAGCCAGGGTCAGCGGGCTGACATCTTCGTCAATGTGAAATCGATCATGTACCGACCAGTGGCCTCCGAATGAATCTGATCCTCTGCTCCTGCAGGTGGGGATCGCCAGGGGCCAGCAAGAAGAGCCCGAGCCTGTCGACATGACCAGACCACGAAGTCAGGCCGAGCATCGTTGCCAGCCATTGAGAAGTCGGCAATCCGGCTCAACGCTGGATACGTGAACTCCCCGATGATGAAGCCCTCCATACCAAGAATGCCGATGCCTTGATGCTCCGCCTCATCGACAAAGACTTCCGCACTTTCATAGGCGATGTAAGTGGATCCTCCCCGCCTCTCAACGCTGGCGTAGTTGCGTCGAACGAAGTCCTCTTCGAAGTTGGCGGACCCCTCGATATAGGGTCGTAGCGCGGCATAGCCGTTGGCCATCACCCGTTCGTGGTTGCGGGCGAGCGCGCCTTTCGCCAACGGGGCAATGAAGTTCAGGATCGGGTTCGTCGTGGCGACGTCCCAGTAATAGACGGCCTTGACGACCGACGGCTCGGCTTCCGAGAATTCCCAGCGCCCGGTGCCCACTAGGTCGCCGGTCGATTGCAACAGGATGTGCGTATTTGAGGCTGTACGGCAATGATCCGCGCACCTCGCACGCGATCACCGAACCGACGGACTTCCCGTCACCGCGCGTGATCTTCACGCGCCGGAAGTTCTTCCACCAGCCGGGGTAGCGCTCGATGTCGAGCACCACCGACCACACCTTCTGGAGCGGCGCCCGGAAGCGCCAGTCGGTCACGAAGTGGTAGATCTCGGACACGCGAAATATTTTAGGAACGCGCTCCCCACGCGACCCTCCCCCGCAAGCGGGGGAGGGTGAGAGTGAGGTTAGTCGGATAGCCGGCTAAAACCCGTGGCTCGTGACCCAGGTCTTCGCGATATCGATCGGGTCTTGCTTGTCGACGTCCGCGCTCTTGTTCATTGCCGTGAGATCGGGCGTGTTCAGCTTGGCGTCGATGCTGTTCAACAGCGTCGTGATCTCGCTGTTCAAAACGTCCGTCCGGATCAATGGCACGACGTTGTCCGCCTGCTGCAGATGCTTGTCGTCCTCGAGGACGACGAAGTTGTTCGCCGTGATGCCGCCGTCGCTGGAGAAGACGAGACCGATGTTGATGGAACCTTGCTTCAGCGCGGCGAACGTCAGAGGTCCGCCGGTGTCGAGCGACTTGAACGCCTTGAACTTCAAGCCGTACGTTTGCTGGAGCCCGGGCTGGCAGAACGGCCGTGACGGGCACTCCGGCGGCCCGCCGAGCGTCCACTGGCTGGCGATCGCCGGGGTCACGTCAGAGAGCTTGGTGAGATGAAACTGGTCAGCCTCGGCCTTGGTAATCGCAAAGGCATTCTGATCCACCGCGGGGGAGGGATCCAGGCCTTTGATACCTTTGCTGGCGAGTCGGGTATTGATCTTTTGCACGTTGGCGGCAGCGTCGGTGCCGGCCTCCAGGTCCGCATTCTGGCGCTTGTCGACGAAGTTGAGGTCGGTGGCGGCGTAGCCCGCGTAGAGATCGATCAGGCCGTTCTCCAACGACGGCTCGACGATCTCGCGATTACCGAGCTTATCCCGATAGGTGATCGTGTAGCCCTTGTTCTTCAGAGCATCGCCATAGATGTGGGCGAGGATGATGCTTTCCGAAAAGTTGAAGGACGCGATCCGAATCGTCGCTTTTGCCGAGCTGGACGGCCCACCTGTTGAGCCGCACGAGGTTATGACCAGGGACAGGGCGACCATGCTGGCGCCCAGGACCAAAATTCGCTTTAGACGCATTGCTCCACCTCCAAGAAAATGACCGAAAACTACGCCGCGACGGCTGCCGTGTCGAGTGATGATCCTAAGGGTTCCTCCTTCTGGGTTGTCTTCGATGGCCGGAGTCCGGCGGGCGTGGACAGTCGCTGCACGCCGGCGAGCGAGAATTCGACGATCAGCGACAGGACGGCGACCATGACGGCGCCCGCGAAGAGCATGGGATAGTCCTGGAGCCCGAAGCCGTCGAGGATGAACCGACCGAGGCCTCCCCACGCCACCACGGCCGCGAGCGTTGCGGTGGCCACGACGTTTACTGCTGATGTCCGGATACCGGCCATGATGAATGGCATTGCTATCGGGAGCTCGACGCGCAACAGTACGGCCCGCTCGCGCATCCCCATGCCGCGGGCGGCCTCGCGAACGTCACGGTCCACCTCGCGCATCCCGATGTAGCTGTTGGTCACCATCGGTGGGATCGCGAGCGCCACGAGGGCCACAAACGCCGGAACCGCGCCAAATCCAAGCACTTTGGGGCCGGACACGAACCCGAAGAGCTTCGCCGCGAGCACCAGCACGGCAAATGAGGGTATCGCTCGGCCCACATTCGAGACGTTGATTGCGATGATCCCACCGCGGCCGTAGTGACCCACGGCGATCCCGATGGGTAGCGCGATCAACGCGGCGGTCAAGACCGACGCTCCTGACATCAACAGGTGCTCGAAGGTCCGATGTGGGATGCCTGCGTCCCCCTGCCAATGCGCTGGGTTCTGGAACCATTGGATGACTTGCCCGAAGAAGCTCATGGCACCGCCCGACTTCTCGCCCATGGTGTGACCACGCGTTGCAGACCAGCCAGGCCCAGGTCGGACATGACCGCCAGCGCAACGCACAGCACTGTTCCAACCACCAATGGGGTCTTGAAGTCGCGAAGCAGTCCGTCGTAGATCAGGCTTCCCAGGCCTCCCTCGCCGATTAACGCCGTCACGGTCACGAGGCCGATGGTGGTAACAGTCGCGATGCGTACGCCGGCGATGATGGCAGGGAATGCCAGCGGTAAATCCACCCGCGCCAGCTCGGCGAGCGGCCGGAAGCCCATCCCGCGGGCCGCTTCACGCACCTCGTCGGGCACCGCGTTCAGCCCGACCACGATGTTGCGAACCAGGATCAGCAGCGTGTAGCCGACGAGGCCGATCTCCGCGGTCCAAATGGTCAAGCCGGTGAACGGTAACAGCAGCGAGAAGAGCGCGAGCGACGGGATGGTATAGAGGATGCCGGTAAGCGAAAAGATCGGCCCGCGGAACAGTCTGCTTCGCCAGGCCACCAGCCCAAGGGGAACGGCGATGGCGAGACCGACGAGCACCGCGATCAGGGTGAGCTGGATGTGCTGGACGAGGGCGGCGACGATGATGTCGGCGTGACCCGATATCCAGGACCACCGGATCCATGGGTCTTCGACCGCCCCCACGACCCCGGTGGCGAGCATTGCCGCATGCTAGCAGGGCATTCCGGAGGCAATCAACTTAAAGTAGGAGTTTCTAATGATTCGGCTGGAGCGGGTCACCAAGCGCTTTCCGGGCGGCCAGGTCGCCGTCCGCGAGCTGACGATCGAGTTCCAGACCGGTCAGCTGACCATGCTCGTTGGGCCGTCGGGCTGCGGAAAGACCACGACCCTGAAGATGATCAACCGGCTGATCGAGCCGTCTGAGGGCCGCATCTTTCACGACGAGCAGGACGTCACCCATGTCGACCCGGTCGTGCTTCGCCTGCGGATGGGCTACGTCATTCAGAACGTCGGCCTCTTTCCGCACATGAGCATCGCGGACAACGTGGCCACGGTGCCCCGGCTTCTCCGGTGGGACAAGGAGCGGATCCGCCGTCGCGTCAATGACCTGCTCGAACTGGTCGGCCTCGATCCGAAGGAGTTCGGACATCGTTATCCGCATCAGCTTTCGGGTGGGCAGCGTCAGCGCGTGGGGGTCGCTCGGGCCCTCGGTGCCGACCCCCCTGTGCTGCTCATGGATGAACCCTTCGGGGCGATCGACCGGATCGCGCGAGAGCGTTTGCAGAACGAGTTCCTCCGCATTCAGCGGGAGGTGCGCAAGACGGTCATCTTCGTCACGCACGACATCGACGAGGCCATCAAGCTGGGTGACCGGATCGCGATCATGAATGCGGGCCACCTTGAGCAGTACGATACCCCGGCCGCGATCCTGGCCAAGCCGGCCTCCGACCTGGTCATCGACCTGCTGGGGCCCGACCGCGGACTCAAGCGCCTGTCGGTGACGCCCATCGACCTGAATGCGCTGGACCGCCCGCCGGTGGTCCACGCCGAGGATTCGCTGGCGGATGCTCGTCGGTTGCTCGACAGCCGCTGGGACCGGGTCATCGTCCTCGATCGAACCGACAAGCCGGTTGGCGAACTAGATCGGGACGCAACTGCCGGCGACGGCCGGGTTGCGGATCGAGCCCGTCCCCTGGAGGCGTTCATCGGCGCGGACCGGACGCTGTACGACGCCTTTTCGCAGATGCTGATCCATCAAGCCAGCTGGGTGGCGGTGGTGGACGGGGATCACTTCCGCGGCGTGCTCACGCCGGAGTCGTTCGTCGCGGCGATTCAGCGCGTTCCGGCGGAGCTGGAAGGCGCCCGCCGCTGATCCACGTCCGCCAGCTTCCGGCGGATGTCGTCGTAGGCTCGGTCCTCGATGGGCGTGAAGCGCCGGATCAGACCGCTCGCCAGCAGCCGGCGGGTCTCAGGGTCACCGCCAAGCTCACAGAGCGCGGCGCCGATGCGAGCGTGGAGGGTTGCCGGAACTTCGGCCGTGGCCACAACCAGGGGAATGGTCGAGGGGCCAAAGCTCGCAATCACCCGGAGCTGACTGCCGAGCTCGGGATTTCGCAAGCGCTCGACGCCGAGGACGTGGGAGTCGATCGCTGCCGCATCTACCGCGCCCTCGACGACCTGTCGGATCGACTCCTGGTGCCGGCCCGTAAATGTCACGCGGCCGAAGAACGACTCCGTTTCGCCCACCCCTAAGAGGTGGTGGCGGATCAGGAGGCAGCCCGAGTAGGAGCCGGCTTCGTTGTAAGCCCAGCGGTGCCCACGGAGGTCGTCGAACGAACGAAACGGGCTGTCGCGTCCGACGATGACGTCCGAGAAGTACACCGGGCGGTCCTGGTAGCGTGCCTCGTCGAGTACGGGAGCCGCCAGTGGTCGCAGCATGCCGGGCCGCTCGGCGCAGAGGCGGACGTAGGGAAGCCCGCAGAGGAACGCCACGCCGACCGAGCCATCCCGAAGTTGCTCGAACCGGCTCCCCTCGATGAGCTGCGCGGGCACCTCGAGCGCCTCGCCGACCCGTTCCGCGACGCCCGCGTAGACGGAGGTCATGTTTGGCGCGAGGAAATTTGCGAAAACGAGGGGCTTCACGGTCGGGCTGACGGCAGTATTGCACAGACTGGTGCAATTTATTGCACGACCAACCGTCATCTTCTATACTCCGCAAAACACTCCAACGAGGTGACGCCGCTCATCCGGTTCCTGAAGACTGCCCCTGAAACGAACGGCGAGCTCGTCCAGTACGAGTCCTGGCTCGCGCCCGGCGGCAGCGTCGGCGATCCCCACATCCACCCCGTCCAGGAATCGCGCTTTACCGTGATCTCCGGAACCGCCTCGTTTTCCATCCACGGCGCCCGGTTCACGCTGGGGCCTGGTCAGCAGCTGACCATCCCGGCGCGCACGGAGCACTGCCTGTGGAACGCCGGAGACGCGGAGGCCCACCTATTAGTCGAGTTCCGGCCAGGCATGCTCAAGCAGGAGTTCTCCGAAACGACCTTCGGGCTTGCTCGCGACGGCCGCCACCACCTTCGCGGCGTTGGCAACATGCTCCAATGGGCCGTGATCGCCGCGGCCTATCGCAGAGAAACGCGGGCGCTAGGCCAACCCCTATGGGTGCGGCTCGGACTCCCGGCCCTCGCCCCGGTGGGATGGCTGGTGGGCTACCGCGCCCACTATCCGCGTTACTGCACCCGGGAATCCGACCGGCTCGCCAGCTGAAGCCGGGCTTGGCCGAAACCGTCTACGACCTGGCCATCATCGGCGCCGGCGTCATGGGCCTCTTCACCGCCGACTTTGCTCGCCGGCGTGGGGCTCGCGTCCTGCTACTCGACGAATGGCGACTGGGTGACCCGCGCGCGGCGTCGTTCAGCCTCACCCGGTCGATCCGCAACGACTATCTCGATCCGGCCTACGCTAGGCTGGCCTTTGAGGCCCGCAAGCTCTGGCTGGATTTCCAGCGTGAGACGGGCGAGTCGTTCCTCATCGAGTGCGGCTGCCTGAATCTCGCCAAAGCCAGCGTCACGCCCGACCTCTCAACCACCTACGCCGAGCAAAGCTACCGCGTCCTCCAGGGCCTGCATCTCAAAACCGAGGCCTTTGATCGCGACGGGCTGCGCGCCCGCTTCCCCCAGTTCGACGTCGACCTCGGCCGGCTCGACGTCGAGGCAGGATTCCTCCACGTTCCACCGATCACGGCCGCACTCGAGGCGCGCCTTCGTGTGGCGGGCGTGACAATCGCGGAGAACACGACCGTCAACCGGATCAGCCGCCGGCAGGGCCGGATCGCGATTGACACCGCCACCGGCGAGCGGCTAGCCGAGCGTCTCGTCCTGACGGCCGGCCTCGGCACCAATTCGCTGCTCGCCAGGATCGACGGCTGCGATCTCCGGCTTCCGTTGCGACCGGATCGGCCCACCGAGTCGAAGTACTTCATCCCGCCGCCGGCCAAGCGGGCGATGTTCACACCCAGCCGGCTTCCGGTCTTCGCCTACCTCGACGTTGGCATTTACGGCCATCCGTGGCTCGAAGGCAAAACGCCGGGCGTGAAGATCGGCTACTACAATCCGCCCGACGTGCGCACCCAGGTCAGTTCCATCACCAGCGTGCGGAGCTTCGTCCAGGAATGCATGCCGGAGCTGATCGATGCCCGCATTGTCGACGTCGAGGGAGCGGACCAGTGCTCGTATGATCTGGTGGCAGATGACAACTTCATCCTTGGACCGATCCCCGGCCTGCCGGGTGGTGCGGTTGGCACCGGCTGGCGAGGCACCGGCTACAAATTCGCGCCTCTCATCGGGCGAACACTGATGGAACTCGCCCTCGAAACACGAACGGTTGAGGACATCTCGCGCTTCGCGCCCGCGCGCTTCGAGGTCAGTCGTGCCGGCTAGAAGCAAACGCGGCATCCTCGAGCGACTGAAGAGCGGCCCGGTGCTGGGCGCGGAGGGCTATGTCTTCGAGCTCGAGCGGCGCGGCTACATCAAGGCCGGGCCCTATGTGCCGGAGGTCGTCCTGGATGCTCCCGACGCGCTCCGGGAGCTCCATCGCGAGTTCCTTCGGGCGGGCGCCGACGTCATGGTGGCCTTGACGTACTATGCGCACCGCGGAAAGCTCAAGGACGTCGGCCGCGAGAACGACCTGGAGGCGATGAACCGGCAGGCCGTGCGGATCGCGAACGAGGTCGCGCGCGAAGGCGACGCGTTGGTCGCGGGCGATATCTGCAACACCTGGGCGTACGACCCGAAGAACAAGGACGCGTCCTCCAGGGTGGTACGCGCCATGTACGAAGAGCAGCTCTCGTGGGCGGTGGAGGAAGGCATCGACTTCGTCATCGCGGAGACCAACGACTACCTCGGTGAAGCGTTGATCGCGCTCGAGGTGATCAAGGGGCTCAAACTACCCGCGATGGTCACGCTGGCCAGCACGCGGCCACATCAGACGTGGGATGGCTACGACTATGTCGACGCCTGCAAGATCCTCGCCGACCATGGGGCCGACATCGTCGGCATGAACTGCGACAGGGGACCAGCCACCATGCTGCCGATCATCGAGCAGGTGCGCAGCCGCGTCAGCGGGTACGTCGCCATGCAACCCGTTCCCTACAAGACCGAGGCAGCGATGCCGACGTTCGAATCGTTGAAAACGGCCGATGGCACGAACGTTTTCCCCATCGCTCTCGAGCCCTTCCTCTGCACCCGCTTCGAGATGGCCGACTACGCCCGGCGGGCGCAGGCGCTGGGCGTCAACTACATCGGGATCTGCTGTGGCGGAAGCCCGCATTACGTGCGCGCGATCGCCGAGGCCCTGGGACGCACGGTCCCGTCCAGCAAGTACTCGCCGGCGATCGAACTCCACCCGGTGATCGGTACCAGGGTGGAGGAGAAAGAAAAGGAATTCCTCGTCGACTGGAAGGGTTGATTCTCAACCGCGCCAATCTAGTTTCCGCCCTGGTGACAGCCTTCGTCGGCGCGATCTTCCTGCTGCTGGCCTTCGAAACCTGGGCCCTCTTCACCGGCAGCAAGACGATCACCGACTACTTCCGCGGCGCCGTACACGACGTTCCGGGCCTCGTTCTGGTGATCGCGATCGTGGTCGGGATCGTGCTCGGCCACTTTCTCTGGGGTCCGGCCACCGGTCTCCTCGCCCCGGCCCCGCGCAAGCTCCGCGAGCTGATGAGTCGACGTGCTGCAGATTAGCCCCGGTGCGATCCTCTCGCTGCTCGCGACCATCTTCGCGGGCATCGTCTTCATCCTGATGCTCAACGAAACGATTTCGCTGGGCAAGGGGCAGGCGCCTCTCACCAACCTGATTCGCTCGCTGGTGCGCGCCTACCCTCGTGTCAGCTACGTGGTCGCGGTCGGCATCGGGATGCTACTCGGCCATCTCTTCTGGCCCTAATACCCTCCACCGCTTGCGGGGAG
>VBFF01000114.1:0-7794 GCA_005889285.1 Chloroflexota bacterium | reverse complement strand
TCAGGCGCTCTTCCGCCGCCGCGACGAAATCGTCCGCGTCCGTGTGACCGGAGCTTTTTCATCGCTCCGCTCTGACGCCTTCTTCTTAGTCGCCTCCACGCTGGCGCGAAGCGCCTCCATCAGGTCGACGATCTTCTCGCCTCGCTCGGATGGCGCCGCGGGCAAGGGCGCGCCCTCCACCTTCGCCTCGATGAGTTTCTTCAGGGCCGCCTGATATTCGTCGTGGTATCGCTCCGGGTCGAAACTGTCGCTGAGATTCTCGATCAACGAGATCGCCATCTGGATCTCCTTCGGCGACACCCCGGCGCCATCGACGGCGATGCCCTTCGTCGATCGGATCTCGTTAGCGTAGAACAGGGTATCCATCGAGAGAACGTCCCGGTACGGCCGCACCAGGCAGAGGCTCTCCTTGTCGCGGATCGCGACCTTGGCGACCGCGGCGCGCCCGGTCTGCTCGAGCGCCTGCCGGAGAAGGACGAACGCCTTGGCGCCGGTCTCTTCGGGCGCGAGGTAGTAGGCCTTGTCGTAGTAGATCGGGTCGACCTCCTCCAGCTTGACGAAGTCAGAGATGTCGACGGTGTGAACGGTCTTCACGGGAAGGTGATCGAGCTCCTCATCGCTGATGGGGACGTAATTGCCCTTGGCGTACTCGAATCCTCGAACCACTTCGTCCCAGGGGACGGACTTTTCGTCTTTCGGGCACCAGCGGACATTCTGCAGCCGAACGCCATCGCGTTTGTGCAGCAGGTGGAAGTGCACGTCGTGCGACTCGGTCGCGGTGTAGAGCCGGACGGGAATGCTGACCATCCCGAAGGAGATGGTGCCGCTCCAGATGGCCCGCGGAGTTCTGCTAGTTCTCTCCCTATCCCGCTCGCGGGAGAGGGTCGGGGTGGGGGCCCGTTTGGGCGCGGTCTTTGGCGCCATAGCTAACATCCTAGACTCCGTTCGTGCCGTTGGCGGTCTTGCCGCTCGTTCTCCTTGCGGCCGTCTTCCACGCCGCCTGGAATGCGCTGCTCAAAGCATCGGAGAACCCCCTGTCGCTGGCGACCAGGGCGCTGACCTGGGGAACCATCGTCTCGCTGCCGCCAGTCGCAGTGGCCTGGCTCCTGACGGGACGCCCCGGACTCCCATGGGCAGGCTGGCTGCTGGCGCTCGGCTCGGCATTCCTCGAACTGATCTACTTCATCGCGCTCTCGGTCGCCTACCGGCGCGGCGAGCTCTCCGTCGTCTATCCGATCGCCCGCGGGACTGCGCCGCTGCTGGCAGTACTGGTCGGCTTGCTGCTGCTCGGCGAACGGCTTCACGCCATCGCTCTCCTCGGGGTGGTCGCCTTGCTGGGGGGAATCTGGGCGATCAGGCGACCCGCCGCCGCGGGCTCGGCCCTGTGGCCCGCGTTGCTGACGGGGGTGATGATTGCGGCGTACACCTCGTTGGACCGGATCGGCGTGCGGTTGGGTTCGCCCTGGATATACGGGTGGCTTCTCTGGCTGTTCGGTGCGATCTTTCTGGTTACGTACGCGAGGGTCCGCCGCGTCCCCGGCTCGCGACTGACCGATGAGCCAAAGCTGTCTCTGGCGGTCGGGGTGCTCATGACCGCTGCCTACTTCATGATCCTGTTCGCCCTGAGCGTCGCGCCGCTGGCCATCATCGCGCCGCTGCGCGAGTCGGCGATCGTGCTGGTGACCGCCTGGGGAATCTGGCGACTGGGTGAGCGCCGTGGTGCCTGGCTACGGCTTGCCGGTGCGCTCGCGATTGTGGCTGGTATCGCGCTGCTGACCGTCGGCTGATCAAGGCAGGGTCGGCCTGAAGGTCGTCAGCGACGGTAGAACGGCGAACCACATAATGGCCACCACGAACCCGACGAAGATCAGCATCGAAAAGAAGGCTCGGCCGGTCATCTCTAGACCTTCAAACGGTCAGGACGACGTTTCCCACCTTCTGCTCGGTCTCGACGTATCGGGTCGCCTCGACCACGTCCTGGAGCGGGTAGGAACGATCGATCACGGGCCGGAACCTTCCGGCTTCGACGAGCTCCTTTAGGAAGAGGACGTCCTTCTTCGTCGGTATCGGGCTGGTTACCGAGAACCTCACTCTCTTGCCTCCGGCTAGCGCTGTCCAAAGCACCAAGCCGAGATTCCGCAAACCGTCGGTCGCCAGGTAGCTGCCGCCCGGCTTCAGCGAGCCTCGGGACCTGTTGAACGAGTGCTTCCCGACGGCGTCGAAGACGACGTCGTAGGCCTGCCCATTCTGGGTGAAATCTTCCCTTGTGTAGTCGATCACCGCGTCTGCTCCGAGCGATCTAACCAGCTCGAGGTTCTTGGTGCTGCACACCGCCGTTACGTCGGCACCGAAGTACTTAGCAAGCTGCACCCCGGCAGTCCCCATGGCGCCGGACGCGCCATAGATGAGGATCGTCTGGCCTTTCCGTAGGTGGGCCTGCTTCAGGCACGCGAGCGCATTGAGCGCTCCGTCGCAGAGCGCCGCCGCCTGCTCGAAGCTCATACCGGTCGGCTTATGCGCCATACGAGAGCCCTGCTGAACGCAGATGAACTCGGCGTGTGCACCGAAGGCGAGTCCGGTAATGCCGAAGACGTGGTCACCGACCGCGAACTCGCGGACAGCGGTGCCAACTCCAACGACCTCCCCGGCGAACTCGCTGCCCAGGATCCGTTGCCTCGGCCGGCGGATGCCAAATACCAGGCGGCTGAGGAAGGAGACGGCCGGCCCGCTACGTTGGTTGGCTTCGCGGGTCGCAGCGTCCAGCCGGTTCACCGTCGTCGCGTGGACTTTGACCAGGACTTCCTTCTCCTTGGGTACCGGCTCCTCGACCTCGTCGAGTCGCTGCACGTCAGGCGGCCCATACCGGTCGTAGACAACCGCTCTCACGTGGCCCGGCTCATACGTTGAAGCTGGAAAGGCGGGTATTCATCGGTGACCAGGAGGAACGCGTAGGCCGTGACCCGGTTGCTCCAGCGGATCACGCCAACGACGAAGCGGAAGAGATTTTCCGGATACCGCCCGGTGAAGACGATGGCGAACCAGGCTACGATCACCGCAACCAGGGCGCCGATGCCGAGGAAGAAGAGAACGATGTAGTGGGGGATGGCGAGGAACCACTTGACCAGAGGCAACCAGCGATTCAACTGGCGAGCATCGGGATAGTCGAGATTGAGGTGCACGCCCTGCTCCTCATCAGTTGACGGATAGCGATCATCGAGAAGGGCGAGGTAGGCCGTGACGCGGTTCGAGAATCGAAGCAGATTGACGTTCCAGTCAAACCACCAGCGCGGATACTTCTGGCGGAACAGAAGCATCAGGACGATGGGCAGGAAGAGCAGACCGACGCCGCTCGCGAACGTCGTCGTCATGTGATGGTCGCCGCCCTCGATGGCGTCTTGCGACAGCAGGCCGAGAAGGATGAGGATCGGGATCGCGGCGAAGATCCGTAACCCCGTCGTGAGTCGATCGAGTGGTCGAGTCGGGAGGTCGACGTCGAACTGTACCGGATAGTTGCTTACCATGAGTTTCCTCCTTCGAGTTCCGAGTCGGATGTTGACCGCAGCCTGATGACTTCGTGACCGCGCAGGGCTTCGAGAAAAGGCTGAAAGCTGCCGCAGACCAGACACCGCAATGTGGTGCCCTGGATTTCTACCTGACTCACCCCCGACGCGCGCATGACCTGCTGGGCGGGAGGCGCGCCCACGAAACTCACCTCCACGTGCTGCACTGGTAGCTCGCCCGTCATGCTCCTCAGGCTAGAGAGACTGCAGCGTCCTGCAATCCGTGGAATTACCGATTAACCACTGAGCGGAATCGTGTAACTCGGGCTCGTAGTAACGTCCTTGTCAGCATGGCCAGGCCCAGCCGCCGGTCAGGCAACCTGCCCGCTGAAGCGACGAGCTTCATCGGCCGGCGCCGGGAGCTTGCCGAAGTTCGAAAGAAGCTCAGCGCGGCCCGCCTGGTTAGCCTGGTCGGGCCAGGGGGAGTCGGTAAGACCCGCCTTGCGGTCCGGATGGCGGCAGAACTCGCACGTGGCTTCCGTGACGGCGCCTGGTTGGTCGAGCTGGCCGACGTGCGAGACCCTGACCTGGTGAGCAACGCCGTGCTGGCCGCGCTCGACCTGCGGGATCAGGCCTTCACCGAGCCGCTCGTGCTTCTCCTTTCCTATCTGAAGGACAAGGAACTGCTGCTGCTGGTGGACAACTGTGAACATCTCCTAGGTTCCGCGGCTCAAGTCGTGGGTGCAGTGATCAGGGATGCGCCCAACGTACGTGTGATTACCACCAGTGTGGTCCCGGTCCCGCCGCTCGAGCTCCCTTCGGGTAGCGCGGCTGAGTCACTCGCTCGGCTTGGGCGGAACGAGGCCGTCATGCTCTTTACTGAGCGGGCCGCGGCCGCTTCCGGCACCTTCGAGTTGTCCGGGGCAAACCAGATTGCCGTTGCGGAAGTGTGCCGGCGGCTCGACGGCCTGCCGCTCGCGATTGAGCTCGCGGCGGTGAGAACCCGAGTCCTGACCGTGGAGCAGATCCGCGATCGCTTGAACGACCGCTTTGGTCTCCTCACCGGAGGGGGCCGTGCGGCCCTGCCGCGACATCAGACGCTGCGCACGACGATCGACTGGAGTTACGAGCTGCTGACCGCTGCGGAGCGGGCGTTGCTGAGGCGGTTATGCGTCTTCGCCGGACGCTTCACGTTGGAGGACGTGGAGGCCGTGTGCACCGGCGATGACGTTCCGGTCGCAGCGGCACTCGACCTTCTCTCCTCGCTAGTCGACAAGTCCCTTGTGATGAAAGAGGACGTCGACGGTGTCGCGTGCCATCGCCTCCACGAGACGATGCGCGAATATTCCGCCCTCAAACTCCGGGAGGCAGGGGAGGAAGTCGTCGCCGGCGAGCGATGCACCGACTACTACTGGTCGAGATGCCAGCAGGCTATGGGAGAGGCTCGTTACCGGCTTGCGGACTGGCTCGAATGGATGGACCTGGAGATCGACAACATCCGAGCCGTCCTCCGGCATTGCGTGACGCGTCGGGACGCCCACCGCGGAATCGATCTCGTGACCTCCGTGGGGTGGTACTGGATCACGCGGGCGACAACGGAAGGCGTGCGCTGGCTGGATGAGCTGCTGGCCTGCGGTCCTGGAAATCCGGAGGGCCAGTTCTGGGCCTACTTCCTCCGTGGGTTCCTTGCAGTCCTGAAGGCCGACGCGACAGCCGCCCGGCCGCCGCTCGAGCGAGCGGTGGCGACGGCCAGAGAGCTGGGTCGGCCTGCCCTGCTCTCGCAAGGGCTCGCGATGGCGTCGATCGCCGAGAACCTGGCCGGTGATCCCGGATCCGCCCGGCGCTTGCTCGATGATTCCGCGGTCGTGACAACAGGCCTCGATGACTTTGCAGCCAGGATCTCGCTGCTCCAGGCTCGTGCATTCGACGGTTTCTTCCGAGGGGATATCGAGACCGTCAAGGCAGTCGCCTCAGATGGGGTCCGTCTCAGTCGTGAGGTCGGTGATCTCTACAGCCTCGAAATGATGCTTTTGAACGCAGGTGGCGCGGCCCTGATTACCGGCGATCTCGAGCACGCAAAGGGCTTCTACGCGGAAGCGTTGACGATCGCGCAACGGATCGACGACCGAGTCGCGCAGTACGTGTTGCTCGATGAGCTGGGCTGCGTAGCGGCCGGGTCCGGCCAGCCTCGCCTCGCCGCGCAGCTGATCGGGGCTGCCGAAACCGTCCGAACGCAGGCCGGGGCAAGCCTCATCCCGATCCTTGCTCCCTTGATCGCGCAGGCGGAAGCCTCGGCCGTCGCGGCGCTCGGGCAGTCGAAGTTCGACGCAGCGATGGATGCCGGAAAACGATTGGGCCGCGACGAGGCGATCCGGCTGGCGCTTGGGGAGCCCGCTCAGGTTTCAGTCGGGGCGCCACCCAACGGCGTCGCGCTGCTCGGAAAGCGCGAGGCCGAGGTCGCCCGGCTGGTGGCGGAAGGGCTGAGCAACAAGCAGATCGGGACGAGGTTATTCATTTAACAAGCTCGGCTTCAACTCGCGCGCCCAGATCGCGGGCTGGATGGTGTCGTCGCGCGGGGATGGTCGGGGCGAAAAGATTTGAACTTTCGGCCTCTCGGTCCCGAACCGAGCGCTCTAACCTGGCTGAGCTACGCCCCGATCGGCGAATGTCAATGATAACCTCTCTCTGGCGCGCCGCCGGGAGCATGCCCTCGTAGCTCAGGGGACCAGAGCGCCGCCGTCCTAAGGCGGGCGTCGCAGGTTCGAGTCCTGCCGAGGGCATTTTCAGTCCCTAACATGGAGCCCATGATTGCCACCGAGCTGAATCCGGCCCTGACGCCGGTGAGCTTCCTGCTCGGCACCTGGCGCGGAGAAGGGGAGGGCCAGTACCCGAGCATCAAGCCCTTCCGTTACCGCGAAGAAATCCGCTTCACCCACAACGGCAAGCCGTTCCTGATCTACACCCAGCGGACTGAGGCGATCGACACCGGCCAGCCGATGCACGGCGAGGCGGGCTACCTGCGGCTGGTGGGGGACGGCCGCGTGGAGTTCGTGATCGCGCAGCCGATCGGCTACGCGGAGATTTCCCTCGGCCGCGTCGATGGCCGCCGCGTCGATGTCGAGTGCGCCAGCGTGGGGCGCACGCCGACCGCGAAACCGGTGACATCGATCAGCCGCTCGTTCTGGATGGATGGTGAGACGCTGCGCTATGAGCTGAAGATGGGATTGGAGGGGGCCGTCGCGTTGCGCCACCTTACGGGGAGCTTCCGCCGCTCGGACTAAGGCTGGGGCGTGCGTTCCTGCATGCGGCGCACGACTCGGGTCACAACGCCTCGCGGTGAGAGCCGAACCACCCAGGGGATCAGTTTGTTGCTGAACCCGGGAATCACCACCGGCTTGCCCGCCATCAGGCCGCGGTAGCCGGCCAGCGCGACGGAGGCCGCGTCCGCAATCTTGCCCTGCACCAGGCGCGAGTCTTCCATGACTCCGCGCTTCTGGAAGCCGGTCCGCGTCGGTCCAGGGCAGAGCGCGGTGACCGTGACCCCGGTGCCGTGCACTTCGTTGGCCAGCGCCTCGGAAAACGAGAGGACGTACGCCTTGCTCGCGTAGTAGACGGCCATCAGCGGGCCCGGCTCGAATGCGGCGGTCGATGCGAGATTCAGGATACGGCCGCCGCGCCGCTCGACCATCCCCCTGAGGAACAGCTTGGTCAGCGCCGTCAACGCGATGACGTTGACTTGCAACATCTCGAGTTCGATCTGCAGGTCAGTCTCGACAAACAGGCCGAAGACCGGGAAGCCCGCGTTGTTGACCAGGACGTCGACCGCCAGGCCGGCGGCCGTGACCTCTTCATAGATCTCATCGATGGCGCTCGCCCTGGAAAGGTCCTTCACGATCACCAGCGTCTTGACGTGATGCTCGCGTTCAATCCGGGTCGCCAGCTCTTTCAACTTGTCCTGGCTACGGGCAACGACGATGCAATCGAAGCCGTCGCGCGCAAACAGCAGGGCCAGCTCGTAGCCGATCCCGCCCGAGGCGCCGGTGATGAGGGCGGTCTTGCTCACGAGAACACCTTCTCGCCGGCGCGCACCGGGACCGGCAGCCAGTTCTCGCGCGGCGCGAGCGGGCAGGCCCAGCGGGCGTCGTAAGCGCAGGAGGGGTTGTAGGCGAAATTGAAGTCGATCGTCACGTCCGGGGAGCCCGCCGTCATTTCGAGGACGAGGCCGTCGGTGTTCTTCACGGTGTCGAAGAGGTATCGCCCACCGCCGTAGGTTTCCTTGGCCGAGGTGGCGTCA
>VBFF01000013.1 GCA_005889285.1 Chloroflexota bacterium | reverse complement strand
GCGACCTGAGAGATCGTTTCCAGGCCGACGAAGGCGATGATGGCGAGCGAAGAACCGAAGGCGAACTCGCTAAGCGAGGGCTGATGGAACAGAATCTGATGCGCAACAAGCCCGGGATCCCAGACCAAGACGAAACCCGCGAGCACGATAATCGTTTGCGCGGCGATCGCAATCGTCCCGATGATTTCGTTGAAGTTCGTCGACACCTTGATGCCGCGGACGTTGAGCCAGATCAGGATCACGATCCCGGCCACTGACTCGACCAACCAGAGCCAGACCAGATGAATCGGACCCAGGGTCACCGTGAAATCCGTGATGTGGTGGCCGAACGTGATCCAGGGAAGGAAGTAGTTGAAGTAGCCGAAGGCGACGACGGTAAAGAGCGAGATATCGATGGTGTAGTCGAGCACCAGGGCGGCGCCGGCCACGAGGCCCGAGAGATCGCCCAGCCCTCGCAGTGTGAAGTACTGGCCGCCTCCGGCGAGGGGATAGGCGGAAGCCAGTTCCGCGTAGCACAGGCCGACCAGGGCGAAAACGATGCCGGCAGCCAGGAAGGCCAGCGGCGCCAGGCCAAGCGCGGCTAGCGTGATGATTCCCAGCGCGGTATAGATGTCGGCGCCGACCGCGGCATAGCCCCACATGTAGGAGCCCCAGACAGAAACGTCACGCCGGAGCTCGCTCCCGGCGATCCCCTCGACCGGGTGGTGCCCCTCTGGTGGTGGCGGCATCGGCGCTCATGCTAACGCCAAAGGCCGCTCGCGCCGAGGATCGCCGGACATCGTAGGCTCAGCCTGTGGAGCGGCTGATCGTCGACGGCTACAACATCATCTTTGCCTGGCCCGACCTCGCTGCCGTCAAGGACGTGAACCTGCAGGATGCGCGTGAGATGCTGATCGCGACGCTCGCGGACTACGCGGCGATGACGCGGCAGAAGGTGACGGTTGTCTTCGACTCGCATCGTCGGCCCGACGCCGAAGCGTCCGAGCAGACCATCAGTGGCGTCGAGGTCGTTTACTCCGGACGCAAGACGAGCGCTGACCACGTCATCGAGCGGTTGCTCTTCGAGGCCAGGGCGAGCGACGAAGTCACCGTCGCTACCTCCGACGCCCTGCAGCGGGATCTCGCGCTCGGCCGAAAGATCAAGACGGTTTCAGCGCTGACCCTCAAAGGCCAGGTGGATGCGGTGCTGGCGCAGCGTAATCAGCAAATCGGTGACACCCGTGCCCGCTCGGACATTGCCCGCCGGCTCGAGGATCGCCTCGACCCGAAGACTCGGGAACGGCTCGACCGGCTGCGACGCGGCGAACCCCCCGACAAATGAAAAAGAGGGCCGCGCGGCGCGGCCCTCTCCTTGCTGGCTGGCCCTAGCAGCCCGAGAGCCCGGGACTAAAGCGATTGAATGCCGGCGTCGTCGTGTAGTAGTCGGTCACATAGCTCCCGTCGCTGAGCCGATCCCAGACGGCGGTGCCGTTGATGACGCTGCCGGAGCGAACCTGGCAGACGATCAGGATGCGCGCGCCGGGGGGTAGGATGCCCAGGGTGCGATAGGTGGTGCCGGGACCGGAGCGCTGCCTGACGACATCGGTGGTCGAATACCAGTGTCCGGACGGCTGCGCGGGCCTGGGCGGCACCGGGAGCACGACCGGCCGAACCGCCGCTCCGACAAAGTGGATGTAGCGAGGCGCGCGAACCGTACGCTGTCCGTAGCGCAGATAGTTGGACCAGTTGTATTCCTCAATGATCGCGTTGCCGGCGCCGTCGACCGCCATCACGTAGGCGACGTGACCGCCCCACCAGGCACCGCCCTCCCCGCCGTGCCAGACGGCCACCGCACCAACGGTCGGATGACTGTCGACCACATAGCCGATCGATGCCGCCGCCGCATCCCACGTGCCGCCGTTGCCGAAGAACGCGGTCTTCCCGTTCGGGCCTTGCAGCGAGGCGCCGTGAAGACGGATCCCTTCCTGGCTCAGTCGGAACGCCGCGAATGAGGTGCAGTACCCGGTGTAGAAGCCCCAGGGGTCCAGTTTGTTGACCGTCCCCCGATAGGGATAGTCGTCGACCCCGGCGGCGCTGACGGAAAGAGCCGGGACGCCAATCATGAGCACGGTTGCCCCCATCACCGCCGACAACGCCTTGCGCAAGCTGAACCTATTCCGACCCATTGGGCTGATGCCACCTCTCCGTCGCGCACGTCGCGCGGTATTTGCCTCCCCGCCCGCTGTCCATACAACGGAGGGTCCATGCCGATGGCATCGGCCGATCGAGGATCGTTATTAATTGGTGGCAGCGCTGTTGGCGGCTGTCACCGCCTCACCAAGAAATCGTGTCAGGTGGCGGCGGGCCGGCCCATCGCGGGTTGATCTCGAATCAGCTTCGGGCGCGCCCAATGGAAAACGAGCAGTGCCCAGCTCCAACCGAGCACGAGCCCGGCGGCCACATCGGTCGGGTAATGCAGGCCCAGGTATACCCGCGACCAGGCGACCGCGAGGGCGATCACGACACCGATGGCGATGGCGGCCTCGCGCCAGCCGCGTGCCAGAGTTTGCGAGAGCATGATGGCGATCGCCAGATAGATGGCGGCCGCCTGGGTGGTGTGCTCCGAGGGGAAGCTGAGAGAGGACAGGTGGCTGAGGTTTCCGATCGTCGGCCGCGGCCGCGCGACGATCAGCTTGACGACAAACGGGAGCAGGGCGCTGCCAGCGGCGATGACCAGAAGAGCGACGTCGTCAGCGGGCCGCTTCCAGCGACGTAGAAGCAGGAAGGCGATCGACAGTGGTGCGAGGAGAACGAATGAGCCCGCCTCGGTCACGACCCAGGCGATCGAGGTTAGCGTCGCGTCGCGACCGCCGGCGATGGCCTGCATAGCCTGCGCGTCAAAGCCCGGAGCCCATGCCCGAAGGCCGATACCGGCGAGCGCTGTCAGGACTGCCAGTCCCAACAGGATGGCCACGACGCGCACGGCAAAGGCGAGGAGGGCTCCGCGCTTATCGATGCTGGTCCTTGAAGCTCGGCGACGTGATCACCCGGAGCCCGGCCGGCACGACCTCGAAGTTCCCGGGAAGCTTGCCGGCGATCTCACCGTCAAGGGTGACGTCCATCGGCTCCGGTGTCCGGACGCGCAGTTGCGACACCTGAAGGGTTCGAAAGCCACGGATCGGCCGATGCACCCGAAGAATGGGATAGAGCGCCGAGCGCAGAAGGCGCCGGATGGGCAGGTGTTCGATCATGACGACGTCGAGGGTCCGGTCGTCTGCGCCCGCACCCGGGAGCTTGAGATCGAGAAAGCCGCCGAAGATGGGCGCATTGATGACGGACATGTGGACAAGGCTCAACTGCTCGGTTCGCCCCTCGAACTCGACCTCGCAGTTGAAGATCGGCCGTTCCTTCATCGCGGTCGCCATCGCCACCGCATAGGTCAGCCGGCCGAATCGCGCGCGAAGGTCGGCCCGCGTCGCGAAGCGCGCGAACTGCACATTGATACCGGCCGCGGCCGCATGTACGAAGTGCCGGGGCGGCTCACCGTCGCGCGTCAGCCTGCCGGCGTCGATATCCGAGATGTGGCCGCCAGCCAGTAGTCGCACGGCCTTCTCCACGTTCATGGGGATCTTGATCGAGCGGGCGAAGTCGTTCGAGGTCCCCAACGGAATGATGCCGAGCAACGTTGGTGTTCCGATGACCGCATTCGCGACCGCGCCAACGGTTCCGTCTCCGCCGGCCGCGACAACGATCGGTGGCCGCGAGCCGTTCTGGCGCAACAGGCCGGGTAGGCGCGCAAGATCATCCACCGGGATCTCGGCCGCCACTTGTAGCCCGCTGTCGGAGATCGCTCGTCGGGCCCGAGCGAGCTTTTCCTTGTGTCCCGCGTGCGGACTCACCACCAGGATCAACCGCTTGCTTCCGGCGCCGTCCGCCTCGGACGCGGAGGACGGCGGCTCCCACCACTGGCGAGCAGCGTTGATCAGCGGACCGCTGGCGAGTCCCATCCCGACGCCAATCGCGGCTCCCGCTAGTACGTCGAAGGGATAGTGCACGCGCAGGTGCACGCGCGAATAGGCGATAGTGGCCGCCAGCGGAAGCAACGGGATGAGCAGCCTGGGCTCCTCCAGTCCAATTCCTGTGGCGAACGCAAAGGCCGACGCGGAATGTCCCGACGGAAAGGAGAAGCTGCCGGGCAAGCTGATCGGCAGCGGCCGATCGCCGCGGCGTGTTGGCGGCCGGTCCCGCCGAGCGAGGTACTTCAACGGCAGGTTCACGAGCGTTGAGGTGATGCCAATCGATACGATGCCGCGCAGCGCGGCCCGCCGTTCATTGCGCCCACCCAGGACCGCGATCAATCCGGCGATGGCGACCCAGAGCAGCGATCGATTTGCCGCGTTGCTGAGCCGCTTGAGACTGATGTCGACGAGGCGCCGCTCCTCTCGCGTCAGGCGCTCAAACAGCCGCCGGTCGAAAGCATCAAGGGCGGATAGCAGGCGCACCGACGGCTAGTCAGCCGACGCGGGGGCGATCGCCGCCACCAGCGCCAGATCGCCGGGCCTGACGGACTTGGGATCGAACTTCCGCACGTTCGCCGCCATCTTCGTGAGCGCCTCGGCCATCGACATCGGCGGCGCGGCATCCTTCTTGCGGGATGGAGGAACGAAGCGCACGGGATTGATGCGCGCGACGATCACGGCCCGAAGGTATGGGCTCTTCATGCCCATCGCCTGCATCGTCTTCAGATGCGCGGCGACGCGGTCGTCGATGTCCATGATGCGGACCGCCCACTGTTCGCGCTGCCGGAGGGCCGCCGGAAGGGTGGCATCGAGGAAGCGGTCAACCTTGTTGAGCACGGACTGGTAGGACGAACCGGCGAAGCGCGAGCGCTGCGCGTAAGCGCCGCCCAGTGTGAGGAAAACCGGTGAGTCGAAGGTGACCGCATGCTCGATCTCCTTCGAGCGAGGCTGCTCTTTGGCGAGCTGCCGGGCCATGCGGATTACCTCGAGGCTGCGGTCGCGAAGGTTGTGTGCTTTTTCGGTGTTGAGCGCGAGGATCCGGAAGGCGAGCTTCTCGTCAGGGACCAGGAGGGCCGTCACCGACCGCATGCCGAGCCGGCGCGCAGCCTCGAGCCGATGACGCCCGTTGGGCGACCAGAATCCGTCGTCGGACGGCACCGCGATCACGGGATCGAGGAACAAACCGGCCGCGCCGATTGCCTCGGCGAGGCGGGTGGCGTGGGTCTTCGAGAGGTCGCGCTGAAAGGGCGTCGCGACGACTTTCTTTATTGGCAGCGATGCCAGAACGAGTGCCTGTCCCGCAAAGGGGTCCCGATAAGCCCCGACGACAACGCCGCCCTGCTTCCCGACATGCTCAACGAGCGCGGCGACATCCTTCCCGGTGGGCTCGAGGACGCTTTCCCTCGGCTCTGGCCCGCGGGCGGCGGCGGGCTTGCGCGAGCGTGTCGCTCTCTTCGGTGCCTTCGTAGGCGACTTCTTTACCGCTGGCATAACGCAAGACTACGGGACCTGCGCAAAATTGGCGTGAACGGAAATCATGCCCGCCGTACCCGCAATGCTCGGTACTTTGCTTTGGGTCGCCGCCGTGGTCGTCTATATCATCAACCCGCGGGGAATCAGGAGGCGCGTGGCGCCGTACCAGGACCGGTTTCTGGAGCGACTTCCGCCGTCATCTCGGCTGGCAGCTTTCGCCCTTCTCATGACGTTGGGGGCCTGCTGGATCGCGATGTCAATCTCGTTCGGCGGCTTTTGGTCGTTTGTCCAAACACCGTTGGGATGGACCTTCGGCTCCTTGTTCTGGGCTGGGTTGATTATTGTCTTCGTGGGCCACTTGACGACCAGGAAACAATGAGGAGTTTGGAGCCCAATAAGAGATAGCCCACATCCGGATTTGAACCGGAGACCTTCGCCTTACCAAGGCGACGCTCTACCACCTGAGCTATGTGGGCTCTGGTATTGGGCAGAGGAGGATTCGAACCCCCGAAGGCGCTAGGCCAACTGATCTACAGTCAGTCCCGTTTGACCGCTTCGGTATCTGCCCGACCGCGTGATTTTACCGATAATCGCCCGATGGGTACACGGCGCTGGATCTTGTGGCAGGGCCTGATCGCGCCCAGCATGGAGCGCTTCATCGTGGGAACCTCGGGTGACGGGTTCGAGTTGTCTGGTCTGATCTTGCAAGCGCATGAGGACGCGCCCTATGTCCTTCGCTACCGCGTCGAGGTCGATGGCGGCTGGCGCACTCGCAACGTCGAGGTCGAGCTCGAGGACGGCGGTCAGCGGCGTCTCAACCTGACGGCGGACGGTGAGGGGAACTGGTCGCATGACGGTCAGCGGCTCGAGCAGGTTGCCGGCTGCATCGATATCGACCTCGAGTGGTCGCCCTCGACGAACACACTCCCGATCCGCCGCCTGGGCCTCGCGCCAGGCGCGACGAAATCGGTCACCGCCGCCTGGGTGCGCTGTCCCTCACTCGATGTTGAGCGCCTCGAGCAATCCTATGAGCGGCCCGCCGACCGACGATACCGTTACCGCACCGGCCGCTTCACCGCCGATCTCGTGGTTGACGACGACGGCATGGTCCTCCAGTACGGCGTCAACTGGAAGGCGGTCGCCACCAGCGGTGGGCTCGGCTAGCGTGATCTCGTCAGGAACCTGTCCTGCCTGAGGAAGAGCCCAGTCTCCCGGAACAGGAAGTAGAGGCCTCCCGACATCAGCAGCCAGGCCAACAGGGCGAGTGCGAGCGCCACCAAAGGGTTCGAACGCAATAGCTGAAGGGCGGTGAAGGCAAAGGCGGCGAGGCCGATCGCCCCGAGGACGCCACCACTGGCGTCGGCCCAGGCCTTGGTTGTCCCCTCCTGTTTCTCGATCAGCGTCAGGGCCGCGGGGAGGACGGCGGGGAACGCGAGGAAGAGTCCGCCGAATCTGGGGCCGAACACCGAGCCGGCAATGGCGGCGACCAACGCGATGCCGCCACCGAAGACGAACCGGATCAGCAGCTCCGGCGGCCTGGCTTTGCGCAGCATGGACCAATCCAAACCAACGGCCTCGAGATCGTCGTCGAGTAGTTGACGCCCGTCCACCGCTACCGGCCCACGCCCAGGTAGAGGCCTCCGGCGACGGCGAACCAGGCCAGCCACGCGAGGATCGATCCGACGAGGGCGTGCAACCGATTGATGAGGACCAGGGAGACGAGGCAGTAGGCGATCATGCCGGCGCTGCCGATCAGCATCCCTTGCGCATAGGGGAGGGTCGCACCCGCGCCCTTGGCAACGACGGTCATCGCGAGACTGGCCAGCGCTACGGAGGGTGCCGCTGAAAAAAGCCCGGCGAATAAAGCCGACGACGGCTAAGCCGCCAACCAGGGCCTTAAGGCCGATCAGGGCTATTGACATGCTACACTAGTAATATCAGGTTTCACGTAGGTCCTGATAACACGAAGGAAGGAGGAAACGGGAATGCCACGGGGAGCCAGCCCAAAGCGGGAGCGGCAGTACGAGCACATCAAACAGAGTGCCAAAAAGTCAGGCCGGTACGGCGGTCGCGCCGAGGAAGTCGCGGCCCGAACGGTGAACAAGATCCGGCGGGAGAAAGGGGAGACCAAGACTCAGCGAGCCGGCTCGAAGAAGTCCTCGAGCAGGGCGAGCTCGAGCAGGACGCGAGCGGCGAAGTCCCGTTCCACGAAGTCGCGTCCGACCCGATCACGGACGCGTGCACGCCGATCCTCGACCAGCCGGTCTTCACCACGCTCCTCGAAGTCCCCGGCCCGCACCGGGCGCTCGCGGCGTGCATCCAGCAACGGCCGGGGGTTCGCCGGGATGAGCGACCAGCGACAGCGAGCCATCGCCGCCGCAGGGGGTCGGGCTGCCCATCAGCAAGGAACGGCGCATGAGTTCTCGGTGGCGGAGGCCAGCAAGGCGGGGCAGAAGGGTGGCGAGGCTGTCAGCCGCAATCGCCGTCACATGGCGGAGATCGGACGCCGTGGCGGGAAGCGCTAGGGCCCACCCGCCGGCTCCAGCAAGCTGGGGAGGGAGATTCTAGACTGGTCGCGTGGCCACGACGATCGAGCGCCAGGCGGCGGCTCCGATCGTCAGTGTGCCGGACCGGTTCAACATCGCCGACTACCTGGTGGACCGCCATCTCCGCGAAGGGCGCGGTGACCGCACCGCCATTCTGTGCGGGGACGACACCGTCACCTACGCACAGGTAGCCGAGCGATCGAACCGGGTTGGCAACGGGCTACGGTCACTCGGTGTTCGGCCTGAGGAGCGCGTCATGCTCTTGCTGCTGGATACGCCGAGCTTTGCCTATAGCTTCTTCGGCGCCCAGAAGGTCGGAGCCGTGCCGATCCCGACGAACACGCTGCTGAAGAGCCAGGACTACCGCTACATGCTCAACGATTCGCGGGCCACGGTCGCGATCGTCAGCGAGCCGCTGGTGTCGCAGCTCGCCGCCATCGCACGGGATGAGCTGCCTTATCTGCAACACCTGGTCATCGACGGCGCTCCGACGGCAGGCGCGATCGGCTTCGACCAGCTGCTCGCCGCTGAGCCGACGCTCGAGCTGGAGCCGACCGGCAAAGATGACGCTGCCTTCTGGCTGTACTCGTCGGGCACCACCGGTTTCCCCAAAGGCGCCGTGCACCTGCATCACGACATCGTCCACACCGTCATGTGCTACGCCCAGGGCATTCTGGGGATGACCGCCGCTGACCGGACGTTCTCGGTCGCCAAGCTGTTTTTTGCCTACGGGCTGGGCAACGCGCTGACCTTTCCGTTTGCCGTCGGCGCCACCACCATCCTCTGGCCCGGGCCGCCGACGCCGCCCAACGTGTATGGGCAAATCGAGCGGCACAAGCCCACCCTGTTCTTTTCGGTCCCCACGAATTACGGCCAGCTGCTGGCGCACAAGGGCGAGGCGGCGGACTTCGATCTATCCAGCATTCGGCAGGCCGTTTCCGCTGGCGAGGCGTTACCGAAAGCGCTCTACGAACGCTTCAGGGATCGATTCGGCGTGGAGATCCTCGACGGGATCGGCAGCACCGAGATTCTGCATATCTTTATCTCCAACCGGTCGGGTCGAGCTCGTCCGGGCTCCGCCGGAGAGTTGGTGCCGGGATACGAGGCGCGCATCGTCGACGAGACCGGCCAGGATGTTCCGGACGGGACGGTCGGCAACCTGATGATCAAGGGCGACAGCACGTGCGCCTATTACTGGAACAAGCACGAGCGGACAAAGGACACCATCGAAGGCCATTGGATCCGCACCGGCGACAAGTTCTCCCGCGATGCCGATGGCTATTACTGGTACGCCGGTCGCGCCGATGACATGTTGAAAGTGGGTGGCATCTGGGTCAGCCCGGTGGAGATCGAGAACACCCTAGTCGAACATCCCGCGGTGCAAGAGGCGGGCGTCATCGGGCGGCGCGACGCCGACGATCTGGAAAAACCCATGGCCTACGTCGTCCTCGCCGCCGGCCAGCAACCGTCCGCGGAGCTGGCGCGTGAGCTGCAGGATTTCGTCCGTTCGAAGATCGCCGAGTACAAGCGTCCGCGCTGGATCGAGTTCGTCGAGGCGCTGCCAAAGACCGCTACCGGCAAGACGCAGCGCTTCAAGCTGCGGCAAGCTGCCTTAGAGGCGGTCTAGCGCGGCGTAGTACCAGCCGACGGCCGGCAGGAACCATGGCGTCTCGCGATACAGAGGCAGGCCCGGAAACGTCCGTTGCCAGCAATCCGGCAACTCCCCGCCGGCGATCCAATCGGCCGCGAGCTGCCCGAAGTAGGTCGACATCGCGACCCCGGTGCCGCAATACCCGAGGGCATAGGTGATGCCCTCGGTGCGGCCGATGTGCGGCAGGCGATCAAAGGTGAACGCGACGTTGCCGCCCCAGGCGTGCTCGACCATGATCCCCGCGAGCTGCGGGTGGACGCGAATCATCGCGGCATAGAGCCAGTCGCGGGCCTTCGCGATCGTCGTCGGCGCAAAACTCGCCCGGCCGCCGAAGAGCATGCGGTTGTCGCTGCTGAGCCGCCAGTAATAGAGGAAGTTCTTCGAGTCGAACAGCATTCGCCGGTTGCGAATAGCGCTCAGGGCGCGGTCGTCGGACAGCGGCTCGGTGGCGATGATGTAGCTGCCGATCGGGATGATGCGGCGCCGGATCCAGGGGACGAGTCCATCGCTGTAACCATTGGTCGCGAGCAGCACATCGCGGGCGGCGATGGCTCCCCGCGGTGTCTCGACGGTAAGACCGCCCTGACGCCGGCGAGCGAGCGCGACGGCCGGCGTTCGGTCATGGAGGTGTGCGCCTCGGTCGAAGGCGAGGCGGGCCAGCCCGGCGAAATACTTCGCGGGGTGGAGGCCGCCGCTCCGTTCGTAGAGCAGACCGCCGTGATACACCGGGGACCCGATCTCAGCGGCTAGCGCGTCCCGGTCGAGGACGCGAGCGTTGATTCCCCACTCCTCTCCCAGGACGCGCGCCTCGGCTTCGAGATGGTCCATATCGCCCGGCTTGTAGGCGAGGTGGAGGTGGCCGCTCCGGGCGTAATCGCATTCGATCCGATCGGTCGTGATCGTTTCCTCGAGGAGGGCGAAGGCGTCCAGGCTCGCCTGGTACAGCTGGCGGCCGCGGTCACCGTAGCGCTTGAGCAAGGCGGCGGGACCGACCTTGAAGCCAGGATGGACCATGCCGCCGTTGCGGCTGCTCGCGCCCCAACCAAGCTCATGCTTTTCCAGCAGAGCGACCGAGCGACCGCGCTGCGCCAGGCGCGCCGCCGCCATCATTCCTGTGTAGCCGCCGCCGACAACCACCACATCGACCTCGTTTGGAAGCGGCGACTCGAGGCGCGAGGTGGGCGCGGCTTCGCGCCACCAATAGGGCGCCTCGCGATAGTCAGGAGCGAGCGGGGTTACGCCTGGACCTTGACGCCGTGCCAGAAGGCGACGTAGTTCTTGATCTCGGCAGCTTCCGGCTTGGGTGACGGGTAGAACCAGGCGGCATCCGGGTTCGTCTGGCCGTCGACCGCGACCGTGAAGTAGCTCGCCTCGCCTTTCCACGAGCAGATGGTGTGCGTCTCGCTTGGCTGAAAATGCTCGCGGTTGACGGCGTCCGGCGGGAAATAGTGGTTGCCTTCGACGACGATCGTCCGGTCGCTCTCCGCCAGGGTGATCCCGTTCCAGATTGCTTTCATTGTGCTTCGAACAACCCGGTGTGACTGCTAGCTTATTCCGCCCGCGGCCGCCGCCAGGACCTGGCGTCGCGCATCCAACGTGTAGACGTTGTAGGCGTGGCGGATAACCGGCTGCGCCACGTTGCGGACCGGGATACCGGACGGCGTGCGCCCCTTTTCCACCCCGTGATGGGCGTGACCGTGAAGCACCAGGTCGGCGCCCGCGTTGTCCACCGCCTCGGCGAGGAGGTAGCTGCCGAGGAAGGGATAAATCTCCAGCCGCTCGCCTTCCAGCGTCGCCTCGATCGGCGAGTAATGGAGGAGCGCGATCCGAAGGTCGGCATCCAGCCCGGCCAGGGCCCGCTCCAGCCGGTCGGACAGCATTTTCGTGTGGCCGACGAACGCCTTCATCTCGGGCTCGCCGAAATCGCTGCCGTGCGCGCCTCGAAAACCGCCGCCGAAGCCCTTGGTACCGGCGATGCCCACCCGAACGCCGTCCACGTCGATGGCCGCCGCCTCACCTTCGAGGACCTGGACGTGCGCGTCTTCGAGAACGCGACGGACCCCCGCCTCGCGGTCGGCGTGGTAGTCGTGGTTACCGAGCACCGCCACCACGGGAATCGGCAGACCGCGGAGCTCGTCGGCCAGGATCTTGACCTCTTCCGGGCCACCGCATCGCGTCAGGTCGCCGGCCAGCAGCAAGAGGTCGGCGCGGTCTTGAAGATGCTGCAGGCTGGGGCGGAGGATTTCTCGCGAGCCCTCGCCGTAGTGAAGGTCGCCGACGGCGGCGATCCGAATCACGACACGGGCTCCTCGCCGTCTGGCTCGGCTGCCGGCACGACCGTCGTCTCGTTGACGACCTCGTAGTCGGGTAATAGCTCTTTCGCGACCTCGGTGATCCGTTGCTTCAGTTGCGGGCTCGACACGTTGCCGCCGACCATGACTCGGTGCTCCCGGACTTCCACTCTCAGATCCTGCTCGGCGACGCGGGGATCGTGGATCAGCTTCTCGCGGATGGCCTCGGGAAGGTAGTCGGGGCGGCGCGGTTCGGTCACTGGGCGTAGATCTCCTCGTAGAGGCGGCGGATCACCCACGTCGGCACCAGGATGTCGGCGGATTGCGCGTAGACCAGCAAGGCTAGCAGCCGCCGCGCGCCGACTCGTCCGCGCCGGGTCAAGTAGGTCCAGTCGAGTTGCGCGCGTCCGAGGATCGCCAGGGCATCGAACCAGTGGCGTGAGGTCTCCTCACGATGGACGATCGCCTTGATCACGATCTGGTCTTCGGGGCTGGGAATCTTCAGGCGCAGGTCCTGATAGTCGCGCTCGATCGATCGCGACTGCATCTCGTCGTCGAGGTAGATCCCGCCCATCACCATGAAGATGACATCGACCATGACGTCGTCCTTAAACGCTTTGTAGATCCAGATCGGGTCGGTCT
>VBFF01000012.1 GCA_005889285.1 Chloroflexota bacterium | reverse complement strand
GTCGCCGGGGATGGCGCGCACCACGAAGAAAACGACGATCAGGCCCGCGAAGAAGAGGAAGAATCCTAACTTCCGGCGCCGGCGCCGGCGACGGTCCGATTCGCTAGGCGAGCTCGGCTCGACGGCGGTTGGCGCGGCCGCGAGGACGGGGGCCGGGGTGCTGTACGGAACGAGCGCGACCACGGGTTCCACCACGGCGCTGATCGGCGCCACCGCCAGGACGGGTTCTGGCGTCACCACCCGCGGAGCCGGGACGGGGATCTCGACCGAGGGTGTGGTCTCGGCCGCCACCGGCTCGATCCGCGCACTCGCCGGGGCTCCAGCACCCGTCAGTTCCTGCAGCTTTGCCCTGGCGGGGCTGATGGGCGCCGTAATGACCGCGGGAGCCGGGAGGTCGTCCTGAACAGGGGGCGTCGTCAGCTTGGTAAGCCGCGCCTGCAGCTTTTCCCGGTCCGCTGGATCCTGTGGCTGGGTAGCACGCCACGATGGAAAGCGCATCTGGGCCCCACCCTAGCGCCGTCCGATTACGGCCCTTATTTCGCGCGTGGCCGGTCAGGGATGCCGTTGTGACGGCGTTGTCGCAAAAGATTTACAAACGGCGCTGATCCGGTCTAGCCCGGCGGCCAACCCATCGCGCGCCCGCCGAGCAGGTGCAGGTGCAGGTGGTAAACCGTCTGCCCTGCCTGCGGCCCCTTGTTGAAGACCATGCGGTAGCCGTCGCGATCGATCTTGCGTTCGTCCGCGATGCGGTTGGCGACCTGGACCATGCGGACGAGCATCGTGGCGTGCGCCGGCGTGAGGTCGTGGATGCCGGGAATGTGCTCCTTCGGAATCACCAGCACATGCGTCGGGGCGACCGGACGGATATCGTCAAAGGCGACGATCTCGTCGTCGCGGAAGACTTCCTTCGCTGGAATCTCCCGCGCGAAGATCTTGCAGAAGAGACACTCCTCAGCCACCGGCCAAGCTTACGCGCAGAGCAGGCCGTCAGCGCTACGCGTCAGCGGACGTACGCGGGCGATGGTGCCCAGCGTCTGGCTGCGCTCGGGCGCATAGACGGTGATGTAGTTGTCAGTCAGGCCGCGCACCCGGGAGGGAAGGCGCCGGTCCCAGATCGCTTCCAGGTCACGACCGATGAAGCGCATCTCGTACGCGTCGCGCTGCGCGTCGGCTTGCGCCTGCAGCCGGCGGCTCCGGTCGCGGCTGACGGGGTCATCGACCGGCAGGCCGAGGCGCGGCGCGGCGGTTCCCGCGCGCGGCGAGTAGCGGAAGACATGCATGCCGGTCAGCCCCGCATCGGCGGCCACCGCCTGGGTGTCCGCGAAATCGGCGTCGGTCTCTCCCGGGAAGCCAACGATCAGATCGGTGGTCAGGGCGATGTCTGGGGAGTGCGTTCGCAGGGCGCCGACCAGGTCGAGGTAGTCGCGGCGCCGGTAGAGGCGACCCATGCGTTTGAGCACCCGGTCGCTGCCGGACTGCAGCGGGATGTGAAGGTGCCGGCAGAATCGCGGTGACGCGGTGAGCTCGATCAACTCCGGAGTGACGTCGTTGGCATTGATGGAGCTGAGGCGAAGCCGTGCCGGGGCGATTGCCGCCAGCAGCCGCCCAACGAACGGCGCGAAGGCGCTGCCCCGGTCGCGGCCGAAGGCGCCAAGGTCGACGCCGGTCAGCACGATCTCGCCGTAGCCATCGGCGACCGCCCGCTGCGCGCGCTCGATCAGGGCGGCCTCTTCCTCGCTCTGCGACGCGCCGCGGGTGCGCCACACGATGCAGTAGGTGCAACGGTGATTGCAGCCGTCCTGGACTTTGAGGAAGAATCGGGAGCGCGCGAACGTCGTCGATCCGCGTGTGCCCGCGGCCGGCGCGAAGGTTGCGGTCAGGTAATCGAAGATCTCTCCTTTCCGGGCGTTGGTGAACGCCACGTCAACGCTCGGAACCGCGGAGACGCGCGGGTTTGGATTGTCGACGTGGCAGCCAGTCAGGATCAGCTGCGCCTGCGGGTGGCGGCGACGCAGGCCGTGCACCATGGTCCGAAGCTTGCGGTCGGCCTGGGCGGTGACGGTGCAGCTGTTGATCACGCAGATGTCGGGCTGTTCATCGCCGTCCGACACGGTGAAGCCGGCGCGCGCCAGCCGGTCGCCGAGCTCGGCCATTTCGGCAAAATTCACCTTGCATCCGAGCGTTTGGATCGAAACGTTCATCGCTGTTGCACGAGGATAGCAGCGGCCACTACCGAAGCCAGCCGCGCGCGAAGGATCCGCGGGCCGAGGTTGACCGCGACGCCGCCCCGCTCGCGCATCAAGGACAGTTCGGTATCGGTCCAGCCGCCCTCCGGGCCGACCGCGATCGTGTACCGATCCGATCCATCGATCGCCTGGACGAGCGGTAGTGACACGGACGGCTCGAGCACCAGCAACCTCGCGCCGCCCGCCTGCTGCAGCGCCGCGGACAATGGGACCGGACCGACAATCTTCGGGACCGCCCCGCGATGGCTCTGCTCGGCCGCCGAGGAGGCGATCGCCTGCCATCGCGCCAACCGCTGCGGCGCCGGCCGCGCCACCGATCGTTCGGCCTGGACGGCGATAAAGCGCTCGATCCCGACCGCGGTGCCGGCCTCGATCACGGCGTCGAAGTCCGGGTTCGGGAGCACCGCCTGGAGGAGGGTGATGCCGACGCCGGCTTCGCCCTGGATGGGTCGCTCGCCGACGATGCGCCCGACGACGCGCCCGCCGCCCACCTCGGCCACCTCGATCTCGTATTCCGTTCCGTGGGAAACGGCGACGCCCCGCTCACCCAGGCGAACGCGAAGCACGCGGGCCAGATGGTGACCCGGGAGGCCTGCGATGACGACCCGGCGATCGGCCACCTGGGTGGCATCGACGAACGTCCAGAACATCCCGGCCATCCTAGCGGCCCGGAAGGCGACGACGGAAGCCTCTCGGCGCGCCGTTGTATTCGCCAGCATGGGTACGGTCGAGGGTCGACCGGCGTTGCGGCGCGCGACGTTTCGCGCGGCCGCCCTCTCGCTCTGGGGCCTGGGCGGCGTTGTGATGGCCAGCAACTTCATCGGCCCCGGCCTCCAGGTCAACTACGGCATCGAATGGATCATCACCGGCGCCGCCGCCGGCGGCGGACTCCTCGCCTGGTTCTGGCCATGGGCGGCGCTGCCCGCCGAACGGTTTCTGCCGGTGGTCTTCGGCGGCCTCCTCCTCAATGCGGTCTGCCTGGCGGCGACCGGTGGTGTGCACTCCCACGTCATGCCGTTGCTGATGGTGATCGTCGTCTTCAGCGCGTCCCTCTTCGAATTCCGCGCGGCAGTCGCGATCCTGCTGCTCAACGGGCTCGTGGCGAGCCTGCCACTCCTGCTGCAAGGCTGGGACGGGTATTACGCGCGGACACTGCTGGTGCTGTTGGCCTCGATGGTGGTCTGCGCCTTCGTCCCGTCCATGGTGGCGGCGGCATTGCGGAAGGAAAACCGGCTGGTCGAACGACAGCGGGATGAGCTGGAACAGAGCTATCTCGCCACCATCGCCGCGCTCGCCGCCGCGCTGGATGCGAAGGACCGCCATACCGAAGCGCACTCACGGGAGACGGCCGCGCTGGCGCGGGCGGTCGGCCGGCGTCTGGGCCTCAAGGATGACGACCTGCGCTTTCTGGAATACGGCGCGCTGCTGCATGACATCGGCAAGATCGGCGTCCCCGGCTACATCCTCAACAAACCGGGCCCGCTCGACGACGACGAGGCGGCCATCATGCGGGAACATCCCGTCATCGGTGAGCGCATCGTCGCCTCGGTCCCCTTCCTCGGTCGCATCCGCCCCATCGTTCGCGCCGAGCACGAGCGATGGGATGGCGGTGGCTACCCGGATGGTCTCAGGGGCCGACAGATCCCGATCGAGGCGCGCATCATTCATGCCTGCGACGCCTTCCAGGCGATGTCGAGTGACCGGCCCTATCGCCGCGCCCGGCCCCGGGACTGGATCCTCAAAGAAATCCAGACGCAGTCGGGCCGGCAGTTCGACCCCAGCGTCGCCAAGGCGCTACTGCAGGTGGTCGAATCCGGCGAGGTCGCCGTCAGCGGCACCGCCGAGAGCGCTCTGCACGAGGATCACAAACCGGCCTTCGTCCACTTCTGGACGCAGCATCTCGACGCCATCCAGCAACTGGGTGCCCGGCTCTCCACCGTGGTGAGCGTCCCCGAGATCTGCGAGACGATCGGCCGGGCGATTACCACGTTGCTGCCCTACGACCAGTGCCGGATCTACCTGCTCGAGGAGGACGGTCGGACGTTGCGGCCGGTGTATTTCAGCGATACCAAGCGCGCCGAGTACGACGGCGTGACCGCGGAGACGCTCGCCATCCAGGTGGGCGAGGGCATCACCGGTTGGGTCGCGGAAACCAAGCAGGGCGCGCTGGTCGGCGATACCGAGCACCACCCCAAGGGGATCCACATCCCGGGAACCAGCGAGACCAACGAATCGATGCTCGCGGTGCCCGTGATCTTCGAGGACCGCCTCATTGGGGTCATCGTCAACGTCAAGGTTGGCATCAACCAGTACACGGGCGACCACCTGCGCTTGCTGACGATCCTGGCGAACCACGCCGCCGTCTCGATCTTCAACGCGCGGCTGATCGAGCGGTTGGCCGCGTCGGCTCGAACCGACCCGTTGACCGGACTGGCGAACCGGCGCGCCTTCGAGCAGGCACTCGAGCAGCGGCTGGCGGCCGCGGCGCCGGAGACGTTCGCCGTTCTCATGCTCGATGTCGATGGCCTCAAGCAGGTGAACGACGCCCGTGGCCATGCGGCGGGCGACGCCGTCCTGAAGCGGGTGGCGTCGGTGCTCAGCTCCGACCTTCGCGAGTCCGACCTCGCCACACGCTGGGGTGGCGACGAGTTCCTCTTGCTGATGCCGGGTATCGATCAGGTGGGCGCGCTCTCGCTCGCCCGGCGCATCGGCGGGACGTTGCTGAATCCCGACGATCCCGCAGGTCCGATCTCGGTATCGATCGGAACGGCGGCCTTTCCCGCTGACGGCACCACCCCAGTCGGCTTGCTGGCGGCGGCGGATCGGTCGATGTACGTCGAAAAACGGCAGCGAGTCGCCTGACGCGGGTGCCGTTCTAGCCGGAACCGGCGCGGGCCCACTCCTCCAGCTTCCAGCTCAAACCGTTCAGATCCGGCGCCGCCCTGACGACGTAATCCAGCAGGTCCGCTTTGTAGCCCTGGGCGGTCAGCTCGCTGGCTCCGAGATTCGAGAGGATGATCACCGGCAGGTCGCGGGTGACGGTCGTCGCTCGAAGCTGCTGCAGCGTCGCGAATCTCCGCTCATCCCCGACGCGAAGGTCGATGTAGATCATGTCCGGCCGCGTCCGGGCAGCCTCCTCGAGGACACGGTCATCATCGGCGACCACGGCGACGTGGTAGCCATCGAGCTCGAGCTTCAGCCGATACATCTCCGCCACCGCGGGATCGGCTTCGATGAAGAGGACGCGGATGAGCTCCTCGTTGAGATGTGATGTCGAAGGAATGGCCGCCCCCTCCCAAACTCGGTCGATCCGCCTACCTGCGCCCACAGTACGTGGTGTGCAGGGGGCTGTCAATGATGCGAGAGGTGCTACGCCTTCTGGTAGGGCTGGCGAACTTCCTCAGGAAGCTCATACCAGCTGACGCGATCGCCCACCCGGGCGCGCAGCTTCCATTTGAGCGATTTCGGCCGCCCATCGATCCGGGCCCAGAGCTCATCGAGACGCTGGCTAACTCGGCCGGCGTCGACGTCGAGATCCCGCACGGCATCGCGTACGCGACCCGAGTTGAGCTGCAGGGTCCGGTGCAGCCCCCAGTCCTCGGACGTCAGCCGCGCCAGGTAGGCGGCGTTGATGGCATCGTTGTCATGGTCCGCGATCGGGTGATCGAGCAGCAATGCGGTCGTGTCGACGAGGTCTTTCATGTTGACCTCATAGACCTGTAGCTTGCTCAGCAGTAAGTCCGCCGGAGTCAGCGTCGGCCCCTCGTGCCCGAGGCGGTTGGCCAGCTCGATGACGTGGCACATCTTCATCCGGTCGATGAAGACGTCGATCTGGCGGCCGTTTACCTCGTCGAGGTAGAGGAGGCGCTGATCCCCATTGAGGGTGTTGAAGCGGCGGTCGCCCTGGTAGCCGAGCGACTCGAACAACTTCTGCACTGCCTGTCGTTGCTTGGAGGCAGCCACGAAATCCAGGTCACCGTATTTGCGCTTGAGCGGCGCCTGCCGGGCACTGGAACAGTGCAGGTTGACGGCGGCCCCGCCAACCAGCTTGACGGCGATCCTCGCCTCGGCGGCAGCCGCCGAAATCCGCTCCGCTTCGGCGATAACGTCGGCCACAGGGACGCCGGTTTGAGTCAGCTCACTGCTCCTGCACGTCGACGATGATGGTCTTGAGGTCGGTCATCTGCTCGATCGCGCGATAGCCGCCGACCCGGCCGATGCCACTCTCCTTCCCAGCGCGGCCGCCAAACGGGATATGCGCTTCCCAGTAATTGGAAGACTCGTTGACGTTCACCCATCCGGTCTCGAGCCGCTGCGCGAAGCGCAGCGCACGGTCGATATCCCGCGTGTAGACGGATCCGAGCAAGCCATATGGCGAATCGTTGGCGATGGCCAGGGCGTCCGCCTCATCGTCGAAGGGGATCAGTGGCGCGATCGGACCGAACGTTTCCTCCCGGCTGACGCGCATCGCCGGCGACACGTTGCGGAGAACGGTCGCTTCGTAGTAAAGCGAGGTTGGAAAGCCATCAGCCCGCCGTCCTCCCGTTACCAGCGAGGCGCCCCGGTCGACCGCGTCGGCGACATGCTCATCCATTTTCAGAGCGACGCCTTCGTTGTTCAGCGGCCCCATGGTGGTGGCCTCGTCGAAGGGATCCCCGAGGGTCACCGTCTCCATCGCCTTCTTAAGCCGTGCGAGAAAGGCATCCTGGATCCCGCGCTGCACCAGGATGCGCTCGCCCGCGGTGCAGCTCTGGCCGGCGCACAAGAAGCAACCGGTAATGGTTCCCTCGGCCGCGCGGCCGAGATCGGCGTCCTCGAAAATCACGATCGGTCCGTTGCCGCCGAGCTCCAGCATGACGTGCTTGCCCGCCGCGCGCCGCGCCACGGAGCGGCCGGTTTCGGTCGACCCGACGAAGCCCACCCCGGCGGTCAGGGGATGCCCGGCAATCTCATCGCCGACGACCGAGCCCGGGCCGGTGACGAGGTTGACCGCGCCGGCGGGCAGGTCCGCCTCGGCCAGGCATTCCATGAGCTTCACCGAGATGGCGGAGGTCGAGGTTGCCGGAGCCCAGACAATGGTGTTCCCGCCGGCCAGCGCCGGGGCGATCAGCTCGGTCGCCATCGTCAGCGGCCAGTTCCACGGGGTGATCAGTGCGTACACGCCGCGGGGAATCCGCAGCGTGAAGACGAGCTTGTTCTTCGCCACCGAGGGAATCACGTTCGTCTCCAGCCGCTTGATGTCTTCGGCGGCGATCCGGAAATACTCGATGGCTTCGCCGACTTCACCGAGCGCCTCGGCCTTGTAGGGCTTGCCCTGGTCGAGCGTCAGCCAGCGGGCCAGTTCTTCTCGGCGACCCTCCATCACGTCGGCGACCCGATGGAGCAGCGTCGCCCGGTCGAAGGCCCCCAGTGCCGCCATCGGCGCGCGCGCCTGGGCCGCCGCCTCGAGCGCCCGCACGGCATCGGCCCGGGTGCCTTTCGGCAGGGTGCGGCGTCGAACGTTTCGCCGCTCTCCGACTCGATCCAGCGACCCCCGACGAACATCTTGAGGGTCTGCGTCTTTTCGACGACCTTCATTGGTTTCCTCCCACCGGCTCAGACTGGTGCATGGAGCAGCGCATCCTTGCGCACTTCGATGAAGGCCTTGAGCTGTTCATCGACGCCCGAGTCGATACCCGGATCCTTGTAGTCGGTCAAGAGCTGTTTCCATTTCTCGTTCGCCACCCTGTCCGCTGTGCGAGACCCCATCCGCTGCCAGCGGTCATAGTTTTCGGTCGACGAGATCCACGGCCGGTAGAAGCCGGTCCGGTAGTTGCGCATCGTGTGCTCGGAGCCAAGGTGATGACCGCCGGGACCGACTTCACGGATCCCATCCATCGCGAAGCCTTCGTCGTCGAAGGGGATCCCCCTGGAGAGGATCCACTCGAACATGCGCAAGGCTTCCACGTCGATGATGAATTTCTCGTAAGAGGCGAGCAGCGCACTTTCCAGCCAGCCGGCGGCGTGAAGGACGAAGTGAACACCACCCATCACGGTGGGCCACATGCACATCATCGACTCGTAGGCGGCCTGCGCATCCGGTGACTTGGAGGAGGTGAGGGCGCCACCACCGCGGAAGGGGATTCGATAGTGACGGGCCATCTGCGCGCTCGCCAGGATTCCCATGGCGGACTCCGGCGTGCCGAAAGCCGGGCTGCCCGACTGCATGTCGATGTTGGTCAGAAAGGAGCCATAGATACACGGGGCGCCTGGACGGATCAGTTGGATCAAGGCGATCCCGGCAAGAGCTTCCGCCGTCTGCTGCGCGATGGTGCCGGCGAGGCCCATCGGCGACATCGCTCCGGCCATCAGGAAGGGCGTCACGATCACGGGCTGGTTTGCCTCAGCGTAGGTCACCAACGCACCGAGCATTCGGTCGTCATAGCGCAGAGGACTGTTGACGTTGACCAGGGCCAGGAGGGCGGGCGTCTTCTCGATGCTCGCCCGGCCGCCGAAGAGGATCGAGGACATCTCAACGGAGTCGCGCGCGCCCTCCTCCGAAATCACGCTCCCCATGTAGGGCATGTCGGTCCAGCGGATGTGCGAGTAGACCATGTCGAGGTGGCGCGTCTCGAGTGGCAGGTCCTCGGGCTCCACGATGGTGCCGCCGGCGCAATGAATCTGTGGGGTTGCCTGCGCCATCTTGTCGAAATTGGTGAAGTCGGCGATGGTCGCACCCCGACGACCCCGGTCGAGGTCCGTGATGAAGGGCGGCCCGTAGACGGGCGCGTTGACCATGTGGTTGCCGCCGATGGTGACGGTGTTCTTTGGATTGCGCGCCTGCACCTCGAACATCTCCGGCACCTTCTTGATCTGCTCCTCGATGAACGCCGGCTCGAAGCGGACGCGGTTGTCCTCGATCGTCAGCCCCGCCCGCCTGAAGGCGTCGAGGGCGCGAGGGTAGAGGAAATCGACGCCGATCTCTTGCAGAATCTGCATCGCATGGTCGTGGATTTGCTGAACCTGATCCTCAGAGAGGATGTCGTAGGGCTTGAGCGGGTTGGTCCACATGGTTATGAGCTGGCGTGTGCCAGCGTCCGCGTCACCCTGCGGTGGCGACCGGCCTCGAAGGCGCGGGCATAGATCTTTTCGTAGTTCCTGGCGTCGACGTCGCGCGGGTTGCCGATGGTCTGCGAATCTTCCTCCGCCTTCTTCGCCAGCATCGGGATCTCGTCCTCGACGAAGCCGAGCTCGTTCAACGACGGGATGTCGAGGTCCTCGGTCAGCTGAAAGACGTACTCGACCGCGACCTCGGCCGCCTTCCAAACCGTCTTGTTGGCCGTGTCGAGGCCGAGGGCCCGGGCGATCCGCGCAAAGCGCTCGGGTTCGCCGGCGTAGTTGTACTCCATGACCGGGGCGAGCAGGCGGCCGGTGAGGGCGCCGTGTGGGGCATCGTGCACGCCGCCGGCGCTCTGGCTCATGGCGTGGGCCGCGCCGGCTGAGTCCGTGCCATAGGAGAGTCCGGCGAGCATGGCGGCCATGCTCATGTTGTAGCGCGCCTCGAGGTTGTGGCCCTGCGCGTAGGCCACCCGCAGCCAGCGGCCGCAGAATTCCATGGCATGGAGCGCCACCGCATCGGTGAACGGCTGGTGATACGCCATCGTGTAACACTCGATGGCGTGCGTGAGCGCGTCCATGCCGGTCCCGGCCGTCACGCCGGCGGGCAGGTTCACGCTCAGCTGCGGATCGATGAGTGCCACCCAGGACGCGATGTTCGGGGTACCGCCGACGTTGAACTTGATCTTGCGGTCAGGGTCAGTGATCACCGCCCAGAGCGTTACCTCGCTGCCGGTCCCGGCGGTGGTGGGGACCGCCACCAGCGGCGGGATGCGCGAGTGGATCGGATCCTTGCCCCATTCGTACTGCACGATGCTGCCGCCGTGAACCGCGACTACGCCGATGCCTTTGGCGGAGTCGATGGAGCTACCGCCGCCGATGGCGACCAGCCCATCGCAGCGTTCTGACTTGTAGTACCGGGCGCCGGCGTCGACGAGGGCGATGCCTGGGTTGGCGCGAACCTGGTCGTAGGTAACCGGATCCAGGCCGGCGGCGCGAAGCGGCTTGAGCGCCTCATCGAGAAGTCCGGCTTTCACGATGCCCTGGTCGGTGACAACCATCGGCCGCTTGACGTTGAGGCCGGCCGTTTCATCTCCGAGCGCGCTAATGGCACCGATGGCATGCACCATACGGGTCGGTGACTGATACGCCTTCAGGACACTGTCAAGCACGGCCAACGAATCTCATCCTCCCTGCATCGTTGAGCGGCAACCTTAGGTATACGCCGAAAGTTTCGTCTGAGATGCGAACTCTGTCAAGGGCCGTCACGCTGGGCCTCCGTCAACCAGCCTTCGAGGCGGTCCGACTCCAACACCGCGACCGCCCGATTCCACCGCGTCGTGTAGTAATCGGTGAAGTCGAAGTCCAGCGTCGAGATCCGGGCCTGGATGGCTCCCCAGAGGGTCCAGCCGACGTCTGACATGAGGGCGAAGAGGTTCATCCTGGCCAGTTGCCGCGGGTCGAGCCGGCCGAAGTAGGCTTCGCAGAGAACGGCTCGCAAATCGTCATCGAGGCTCGCCTCCTGCGCCGTGTTGCCCAGGTCGAAGCAGGCATCATTGTTTCCGCTCAGTTCGTAGTCGACCACCCGCAACCACTGCCCGTCGTCGATGAAGTTCTCGCAGAGCAAGTCGTTGTGGCATGGGACGCTGGGGAGCAAACCAACCCGGACCGCCCGCTCGATTTCTCCGAGCCGCGGCAGCCACGCCTGATAGTCGGTGGGAATCGGGACCTTGTGTTCATCGACGATCCGGAGGTAGTCCTCGATCAGCCGGAACATGTCGAAGTCTTTCAAAAAGCGAGGAGCGGCGTGTAAGCGCTTGAACGACTCGGCCATCCGCCGCACCATCGATGCGTTCTGCAACCTCTTCGCCGACATCGTCGGCCCTGAAATGAACTCGAGGACCATGACGTCGGCCTGCGGCAGATGCTCCAGCACCGCCGGACCGATGCCCGTGCTCGCCGCGGCCCTGGTGTTGTGCACCTCGTTGACGCGATCGATCGAGAGCAGCTCCGTCGACGCTCCGGGGATACGCATCACGTAGCGCTCACCGCCCGCTTCGACCAGGTAGTTCTCATTGGTCAGCCCGCCCGACAACGACGTTACCTTTACGTCCTTTCCTCGCCACAGCGAGATCCGGGCGGCCGCGTCGTCAGCTCGCCGCATGTTTTGAGGCCTCGCCAACCAGTTGCTCGCGCTTCAGCACCGCGTCCCGGTGCACCTCGGCCGGCACGCGCCGCCCGAAGACCTCGACCTCGACGGGCGCTCCCGGCCCGAGTCCGACCGGCAGATAGCTGTAGGCGATGTTGCGCCGGACCGAGAAGCCATACGCGCAGCTGCGGAGCCGGCCGACGATCGACCCATCGGCATAGACGGCCTCCCCGCCGTAGACGGTGAGGTACTCCTCGTCGCCCACCAGCAGGGTCCGCAAACGCCGAGTGACGCCCGCCGCCCTGGCAGCCAGCAGCGCGTCCCGGCCGTTGAAATCGCCCTTGTCGAAGCGCACGCAGAACCCAAGTCCGGCCTCCAGCGGATTGTCCAGCAGGGTGAGGTCGGTGCCGTAGTAGCGGTAACCCTTCTCCATCCGCAGCGAGTCGAGCGCTCGGTAGCCACCCGGCCGGATATCAAATCGTCGCCCGGCGTTCATCAGGCGATCCCAGACCTGGACCGCCAGTCGAGGCTCGACATAAAATTCCCAGCCCAGCTCGCCGACGTAGGTCACCCGCTGGGCGAAGACGTCGAATCCGTCGATACGGATGTTGCGAGCCTGCATGAAGGGGAAGCCGTCTTCCGAAACGTCGTCATCGGTCAGGCTACCGAGGACGGTGCGGGCC
>VBFF01000011.1 GCA_005889285.1 Chloroflexota bacterium | reverse complement strand
CCTGGTGGAGGTCGTCGAGCACGCACACGGTCCCTCCGGGGAGGAGCCGCATGGTCACACGCACATCATCATGACCGACCAGTCCGAGCGTGCTGATCGGGGGTCTGACCACCGACATCGGCTGAGCGAACCCTTCGAGCACGATCACGCCACGGAGTCCGGGCGGCACCGCCATCGCCTGGGCGATCTTCAGCACGAGGTCGCCGACCGCCACTGGCACCCGGTGGAGATCACGGAAATCGAGCTGGTGATCGAGCCGGACCGGCCGAAGCGCGGGAAGAAAACCCGAGATTACTGAAGGTCGAACTCGTTGCCTTCGGGATCGAACATATTGACGTAGTACTCGCCCCGCTCCTCGATCGCGCGTGACCGGCGAGCCCCCATTCCTTCCAGCCGTTCGACCTCGGCGTCGACCCGGCGTCGCCGTTCGCCCTGGGGCGCATCTCTTGGTCCGCCCACGTTGAGGTCGAGGTGAACCCGGTTCTTGACGACTTTCCCTTCCGGGACACGCTGGAAAAAGATTCGGGGACCGATCCCATCAGGGTCGACCACGGCACTGGCCGACGTCCACTCACTCTCGGGAATCCCCTGCGCCTTCAGGAAGTCCGGCCACGAGGCAAATCCCGGTGGTGGGTCTTGCTTCTTGTAACGCAACGCCGCGGCCCAGAAGGTCGCCAGTCGGTCCGGATCCGCGCAGTCGAAGACGATCTGAACGCCGGTGGCCACGGGGCCAATATAACTAGTGCTTGCGGTAGCCGCCCTGGACGCGCCCGTCCATGAAAGAGATCTTCGGATGGCGCACCCTCGAGGTGAGGCGCCGGGTGGCGATGGCAGTGTTGAGCTGTACGACGACGTCATTGCGCTGGAGGTGCGGCGGGTTCGGATAGCGCTCGGAACAGGCCGGGCAGGAATCCAGATGCTGGGCGACCATCTTGCGCTGCTCGCGGCGCAGCGTGCCTGGTGGGAAATTATCGAGTAAATAGGCGATCGTCGGGCAACGTGTCTCCTCGGTCTGGGCCTTGCCCTCCATGAAGAGAAACTCCTCCTTGAAGCGGCGGCGGGCCCGGTGCAACAGGGTTTCGACCGCGCTCTCGGAGACTCGCATCTTGCGGGCGATGTTCGCATAGCTCAAGCCCTGGAGCTCGCGCAACGTCAGCACCAGCCGGTACTTCTCGGGTAAGCGCCTGGCCACCGACCAGACGGCGTCCCGCAGTTCGCTGATCTCCAGGGCGACCTCGGGACTCTTGCGCGAGTCACCATCCGGCACCTGGAGCACGGAGTCTTCGTTTTCCTCGTCATCGATCTCCTGCGCTTCGGGGAACTTCTTGCGCCGCCGCAGCTCGTCGTAGCAGAGGTTGGTGGCGATCCGGTGGATCCACGCCGAGAAATTGAAGCTGTCGTTGATCCGGTGGATCGTCCGCAGAATCTGGAAGAACGTTTCCTGCGTCAGGTCTTCGGCCAGCTGGCGGTCGCGCAGGAGCCTGAACGTCAGGCCATAAATGGCCTTGTGGTAGCGCTTGAAGAGGGTGTCGAAGGCGGCCACGTCGCCGCCCAGGTAATCGCGAATAAGATCGAGATCCGAGGGTCCCTTGGCAACTCGTGTCACTACCCTCTGTACCGCCTGGACTCGGCAAAATCCGCATCGACGTGAAGTCCACCCGCCGAGTCGCGGGGCGAATCATAGCACCCGTTCTTGCGCTCGTTGCACGACTCTCTGCCGCAATTTCCAACTTTGTCACACGGCCGCGATCTTTTCGCAGGAGTTCCGCAATCGGCTCGTTATAATGCCGCTGACGTCCACATAACGAGGGCCACAAATGGGCAGTCCGGGGGCCGGAAAAGCCACCACCGTCACCATCCGATTTCTGGACGACGAGATTATGGAGGGCCGGGTCGGGAGCACCAGCCTGGACCAGCCCAATCTCGAGCTGGAGATGGTCGACCAGGCCAGCAATAACGAGCGCGCGCTCATCCCGTTGCCTTCGATCAAGCGCATTGCGCTGGGAAGCGGAGTGCCCACCGCCGCCGAGCAGGCGCGCGCCGACAAGAAGGTGGCGATCCGCTTCCAGGACGGGGAGGTTCTCAAGGGCTACCTCGACGGCGATCTGGTGCACGCCATGTACGGCGTCACGATGCGACTGATGTCAGTCGACAAAGACCGGATCGAGACCCTACACGGCGCTCAAGGCACTCTTTTATCTCAAGTCTTGGGATACCCGGCCGCCAGAGTTCGACGGTGAAGAAGACTTGCATCTGAACAAGCGGCTTTCGTCGCCTCTCGTGGATCTGATCTCCGACATGGGTCAGCTGGACAAGCTTCGCAAGCGCGGAGCCATCACCGAGAGCGAATTCCAGCGAAAGCGCCGCAAGATCCTCGATAACATCTAATATCACGCGGCCCTTTTCACACCGGGGGCCGCCGAGGGCCGCCCTCATTGCCCTGGCCGTGCTGCCTCTGGTGGGCGGCTGCAGTTCCCTGCCATCGGTACACGGGATCTCACTGGGCACCGCCAGTCCGTCGGCCTCGCAGTATCAGCCGGAGCCCGCGCGCCACGAGGGCGGCACGCTGGTGGTGGGCGACTGGGAGAGCCCCACCAACTTTTCGCCACTCTTCAATGAGGAGGTCCCGGCAGCGCAGGTGGACGCGATGCTCTATTCGGGCCTCGTGCGGTTGGACCCCAACCTGCAACCGGTACCCGATCTGGTGGAACGCGTGCCGACCCTCGAAAACGGCGACGTCAAATGGAATCGTACTGCCGGCACGGTGGACGTGACGTACCGGCTCCGCGCGGGATTGCGCTGGTCGGACGGCGAGCCGCTGACGCCTTACGACGTCGCCTTTACCTGGGGGCTGATCGTCAATCCCAAGGTGCAGGGGGTCCTGTCGCCCGACGGCTATCGGGCGATCTCGCGGATCGACATCCGCGACCAGCAGCGCTTCACGCTCCATTTCGATCGCGTCTACCCGAAGTATCTCAGCCTGTTTCCCGCGGTGCTGCCGCAGCATCGCCTGGCCGGCATCGCCCCCGACCAGCTGGCCACCAACGCGTTCTGGGGGCGCCCCGACGTCGTCAGCGGTCCCTTCAAGATCTCGGAACTCGTCCCGGACGATCACATCACGCTGGTGCGCAACGATGCCTGGTCGCAAGGGCGCGCGGGGCGCCGGGCGCACCTGGACGGCATCCTGTACAAGATCTATCCCGAAGCGGGACAGCTGGTGGATGCGGCTCGGGCCGGCCAGGTCTCATTGGCACTCGAGCTGCCGGACGACCAACTCACCACGCTGGCCAATACCGGCGCCGCGACCGTGCAGCGACGTTCACAGTTGGCCTACGAGCAGGTGACGTTCAACCAGGCGGACCCCAACCCACTGACCGGCCTGTCACCGCCCTGGAAGAACGATCCCGCGCTGCTCCAGGCGCTGCGCGTTGGGATCGACCGTCCCGGCATCGTCAAAAAGTTTTACGGTGACCGCGCCCGGCTCGCGGAGTCGCCCATCCCCAGCGCGCTCGCTGCCTTCCACGACCCGGATGTCTCGCTGACGTACGACGCGGCCGCCGCCGCCAAACTGCTCGACGGCGACGGTTGGGTCGCAGGATCAGACGGGATTCGCAGCAAGAACGGGCATCGGTTGAGTTTTCACCTGGTAACCGCGCTCGGCAGCCCCTTGCGCAGCGCCGTGCGCGATGAACTGATCGTCCAATGGCGAAAGCTCGGCGCCGAGGTGATCGCGACCGAGGCCCACCCGAGTGATCTCTTCAGCGGCTACGCGCAGGGTGGCCTGCTGGAGCGGGGTCAGTTCGAAGCCGGATTGTGGACCTGGAGCATCGGCCCCGATCCCGACGGGGTGTATCCACTCGAGCACTCTTCGGAAATTCCCACGGACAAGAACCAGGGGCAGGGCTCGAACTTCGGCCGCTTCAGCAGCCCCGATCTCGATCGCAATCTCGACAAGGGGCGGACGTCGCTCGATACCATCGAGCGGGCGCGATCGTACGCGGCGTTCGAGCGCGCCTACGCTCGGCTTGGCTTCGAGCTACCGCTGTTTGAGCGTGTTCTTGTCGTGATGGCCAGCCCGCATCTGCACAACCTCGCGCCCAACGCGGCGCCGGACACGACATCGTGGAATGCCGCCGACTGGTGGGTGGACTGAAGCGGCCGTGTTAGACAAGATTGGAAACGGCGACCTTTCTTTGACCCTTTTAGCTGACCGCCCGTAGAATGCTGCGCATTATCTGCGCTGGCGGGTCGGGTCAGCGCCTGCCTCTGATCCGCACGTGAACTTTCGGAAGGAGGTCGCATGAAAGGAGCCAGCCCCCGCTCGGTGCGGCTGCTCGCCGTGGCGGGCATCGGCACGGTGCTGCTGGCCGCCTGCTCGCCGACTGGCGGGAACAACGGGACCACATACAAGGTGGGAGGACGGCTGACGGTCGCCTCCTGGCAGGAGCAGGATAGCCTGCTCAGTTGCAACATCACGGCGGCCGCGCCACACGCATGCGCGTACGTCAACCCGGCGATGGAAGGCTTGCTCACGGTCAAGGCGAACCAGGACGTTCCCGCCAATCCAAGGCTCTCCGACTATTGGGCGCCCGAGCTTGCCACCGAGGTTCCGACCCTGGAAAACGGTGATGTCAAGGTCACGGGCGACAAGATGGACGTGACCTGGAAGCTTCGCCATGGCGTCAAGTGGCATGACGGCGTCGCCTTCACTTCGCGGGACGTCAAGTCAACCTTCGACTTCTGGTTCTTGAAGTACCGCGACAAGAATCCGACGCCCGTAATTTCCGTCGTCGGCTGGGATCAGGTCGAGAGCGTCGATACGCCTGACGACTACACGGCGGTCGTTCATTTCCATGCGGTGTACGCTGCCTACCTCACGCTGGGCACAGGCCCTTACGGCATCCTGCCGGACCACCTGCTGCAGCAGGTCTGGGGTAAGACCGGCAACCTGACGACCGACAAAGTCACGGTCACCATCCAGGGGGGCTACAGTGGCTCGGACACACTCGACAAGATCATGGTCGGCACCGGACCCTTCATGTTCAAGGAATGGGTGACCGGCGACCATCTCACGCTGGTCAGGAATCCTCACTGGTGGGGGGGCGGGAATCGCCCGTACCTTAACGAGATTCGCGTGAAGTTCGACCCCGACGCGAACACCGAGCTCAACGAGTTGCGCACCAACACCGTCGACATGGCGCTGGACCTGCGGCCGTCGTTGCTGCCGCCGCTGTCACGTCTCAGCGATGTGACGACCGTCACGATCCTGGACAGCGCCACCGAGCATCTGGATATCAACCTGCACAACACCTTCCTCAAGGACGTGACACTTCGAAAAGCGATCCTGATGGCGATCGACCGCCAGAAGCTCGTGGATACGTTGTTACTCGGCCGCACCGTCGTGCCTCCAGATGCCTGGATGTGCATCCAGACGGGGGCGTGGTGCCTCGATCCGAATGCCAGGCACAGCCAGTATGACCAGACAGCTGCCAACAAGCAGCTCAACGACGCCGGCTACAAGCTTCAGGATTCAGGGCCGTGCAAGAACTTCCGCACCGACCCGCAGGGGCGCTGCGTGCAGCTCCACCTGATCACCACTACACTGCCCCTGCGCGAACAGCAGGAGGTCCAAATCGCCGCCGACCTCGCCGCCATCGGTATCCAGGTGATCAAGCCGTTCGCCAATGTGCCCGCCACCCGGATGTTCGGCTCCTGCACAAGCGGTGGGGTGATCTACTCGCACAACTTCGACCTCGCGATGTACACGAGCAACTACAGCTACCCAGCGGAGCCCGACTCACTGGCCTACACCGCGTATCACAGTTCTCAGATTCCGACAGACGCGAACGGCTGCGTCGGGCAAAACACCACGTTCACTAGTGATCCGCAGCTTGACCAGGCGCTCGACCAGGCCCGGCTCTCGGTCAAGCTCTCGGACCGCAAGGACAAATACATCGTGGCGCAGCACCGCCTGGCCGACCTGGTGCCCGAGATTCCCCTCTATCAGGCCGTCGACGTCGAGGCGTACAACAAGAAGGTCTCGGGGTACAAGGGCAACGAATTCTGGTGGATGAACCAGAGCGCCGATTGGTTTATCAATCAGTAGCCATTAGTCTTGTCACATGAAAGATCTAGCGGAAGCCGCCCTCAACGCGGCGCAGGTCAAGGGGGCGAGCTACGCGGACGTCCGCCTCGACGAACACGTCACGCAAGACATCATCGTCAAGAACGGCCAGCTGGCTGCCGTCTCCGACGACGCCAGCGAGGGCTTCGGGGTCCGTGTGATCGTCGACGGTGCCTGGGGATTCGCCGGCAGCGCCCGGCTCGATAAAGCCGAAGTCGAACAAGTCGTCGACCGCGCCATCCGCATCGCGCGCGCCAGTGCCCGCGTCCGGTCGGCGCCGGTCGATCTGGGGCCGCCCGTTACGTCCCGGGGTCACTACCGAACGCCACTCGAGCGTGATCCATTCGCGGTGCCACTCGCGGAGAAAGTCGATTTATTACTTCGGGCCGATGCGGCGATGGGCTCGGTCAAGGGCGTCACGATCCGCGAAGGCTCGATGGAATTCATCCGGCAGCAGAAGCTCTTCGCCTCGACGGAAGGCGCATTCATCGAGCAAGACCTCTTCGAGAGCGGCGCCGGGATTGAGGCGACGGCCACGTCTCCGGACGAGGTCCAGAACCGGTCGTACCCGAATTCGTTCGGCCGGCACCAGGGGTCGGCCGGCTACGAGTACATCACGGCGCTCGAGCTCGACCGGCACGCGGGCCGGATCGCAGAAGAGTCTGTCGCGCTGCTGAGCGCGCCGCAATGCCCCAGTGGCGTCAAGACGCTCATTCTCGATGCCAGCCAGACGGCGCTCCAGATCCACGAGTCGTGCGGCCATCCGACAGAGCTCGACCGGGTCTTCGGCATGGAGGCGGCCTATGCGGGCACCAGCTTCATGACGCCCGAAAAACTCAATCACCTGCAGTACGGCTCGGCCAAGGTTACGATCACGGCCGACGCGCTGACGCCGACCGGGCTTGGGACATTCGGCTGGGACGATGAGGGGGTTCCCGCGCAACGGACGTTCTTGATCAAAAATGGCCTGTTCGTCGGCTATCTCACGTCCAGGGAAACGGCCAGCGCGCTGGGACAGCAGAGCAATGGCACGATGCGGGCCGATGGCTGGAATCGGATCCCCCTGATCCGAATGACGAACGTGAATTTGGAGCCGGGCGACTCGTCGTTGGAGAAGATGGTCGCCGAGACGAAAGATGGCGTCTACATGGAGACCAACCGGAGTTGGAGCATCGACGACAAGCGGCTCAACTTTCAATTTGGTACCCAGCTGGCCTACGAAATTATCGACGGCAAGCGCGGCCGCATGCTGAGAAACGCGACGTATGCGGGGATCACGCCCGAGTTCTGGAACTCCTGCGACGCGGTTGCCGGACGGACAGAGTGGCAGGTCTGGGGACTGGCCAATTGCGGCAAAGGCCAGCCGCCTCAGGTGGCTCACGTGGCTCACGGTGCGGCGCCGACGCGCTTCCAGCACGTCAAGGTCGGCATCCTGAAATGAAGAGCCTGGAAGTCGCGCGGCTCAGTGACGAAGCCGAGTTGAAGCAGTTCATGACCAGGCTGCTGGAGCGCTCTCCAGCCCAGGAGACCGAAGTCATGGTCACCGAGGATGACAGCGCCCTCACACGCTTCGCGAACAACGGCATCCACCAGAACGTCGCCGAACGCGACGCGACCGTTCGGGTCCGAGTCGTCAAGGACGGCAAGACTGGGGTCGCCTCGATCAACCAGATGAGCGAGGCAGCAGCAGCCGACGTGCTCAAGCGGGCTGTCGCCATCGCCGACCTTCAGCCGCCCGGCGACGTCGTTCCCATGCCTGGCCCCGCAAAGGCGCAACCGGTCGAGGCCTGGTCGGACGCGACGGCCGCGGCAACTCCCGAAGAGCGAGCCGACTTCGTCCAGACCATCTGCGCCAAAGCCGGCCGCGCGGGGCTCAAGGCCTTCGGCGCCTACAGCACCGATGCCGGGCAGTTTGCGATCGCCAATTCGCTAGGCGCCTACCACCATCAGCGTTCCACCCAAGCGACGGTCAATTCCGTCGTAATGGGCGATGCCGGGTCCGGCTACGCGGACCGCGGCGCCATCGACGTCCGCGAGCTAGACAAAAACGAATTATCCGACGAAGTCATCGACAAGGCGCAGCGCAACCAGAACGCCCAGCCGGTCGACCCGGGCATCTATGAAGTCGTCCTCGAGGAATACGCCGTGGCCGAGATGCTGGAGTTCATGAGCTTCATGGGCTTCGGTGCCCTCGCCGTCCAGGAGGAACGCAGCTTCATGCGCCTCGGTGAAAAAATTACCGGCGATCAGGTCAGCATCTGGGACGACGGCCTGGACCGCACCGGCATCCCGTCGTCCTTCGATTTCGAGGGCGTTCCCAAGCAACGCGTCGAGTTAATCAAAAATGGCGTCGCCAGTGGCCTCGTCTACGACATGCAGACGGCGACGAAAGAAGGCCGGCAGTCGACAGGTCACGGCCTTCCGGCGCCAAATACTGACGGTCCCTTTGCGGTGAATCTCTTCATGAAGCCTGGATCGGCGGCGAAGGCGGAACTGGCGAGCGATATCAAGCGAGGGATCTGGGTCACGCGCTTCTGGTACGTCCGGGTCGTGCATCCCAAGGCGTCGATCATCACCGGCATGACCCGGGAGGGGACGTTCCTGATCGAGAACGGGAAGATCACCCGGCCGGTCAAAGACTTGCGCTTCACGCAAAGCATCCTCGAGGCGCTCAACGGAACGCTGGCGCTGACGGCATCGACGAAATTGCAAGTCAGCGAGTACCTGGGCGCGTCGCGCGTGCCGGCCGTCAGACTCAAGGCGTTCGACTTCACGAGTTGAGCGCTACGACTTGAGCGTGTACCCGCTGGTTGGCCTGCCGACATTGGCGATTCCGCCGGGGCCGAAGCCGCCGCGCTTTGGGATCAATCAGAGTTACGTCCGCGCGCTGGTTGCGGCAGGGTGTGCCCCGGTGTTGATCCCATTGCTCGATGACGACGAGCGTCTCCGGGCAATCTACGACCGACTCGATGGCATCGTGCTACCCGGCGGCGCCGACATCGCGCCCGGCGAGTATCACGAAGAGCCGATCGGCGATCTGAACGTCGTCGAGGCGGCTCGCGACCGGACCGAGCTCACGCTCGCGCGCTGGGCCTTCGCCGATGACCTGCCGACGCTGGGGATCTGCCGCGGCCAGCAGGTCCTGAACGTGGCGTTAGGCGGCAGCCTCTGGCAGGATCTCCGACACCAGGGCGTGACGGCCGTCGAACATTCGGACGCCGACGGCCGTCCGCGAAATGCCTTTATCCACAGGGTCCGGCTCGATCCTGACTCGCGGCTCGCGCAACTGATCGACGAGACGGATATCGAGGTCAACAGCCTCCACCATCAGGCCGTCAAGGCCGTCGCGCCGCAGCTGCGTGTAACGGGAAAATCCGACGACGGCGTCATCGAAGCCATTGAATCGCCCGAGCGACGCTTCTTGATTGCCGTGCAGTGGCATCCCGAAGAGCTCGACGAGGTGCCCTGGGTCCAGCGGCTATTTGCTGGATTCGCCCGCGCGGCTTCGAGCAACAACGCCGCGTAACGGACGGCGGCGGGCCGCCTTCTATAGGGTGAGGACTGAGGATGAAAGCCTCGACGCTCAAGGCGCTGCGACTGCCCGCAGGCATCCTGTTAGTGTTCGGAATCCTGACGATCGCAGGCTTCGTCTACTCCGACAGACTAAGTAAGGCCAACCCTCCCGCGGTTGCGCAGGTCACCTATCGCCTCAACAGCGCTTCCGGTCTCGACGCGGTGAATGCAAGCGGGCATCATTTCACCATCGATGGTCTCTCCGTGACCGGCGATAAGCTCGATCTCCGTTACCACGTTAGCGGTCTGGCACTAAGGAATCCGGGCGAGGGTCCTCCGCCACAGTGTCGGAATCAGCCCCCGGACTTGATCAACGTTGCGAGCGATGGAAACGTCTATGTGCCTTACGACTCCAGCGTGGGCGGTCAACTGGGCATCCCAACCATCCAGGGCGAATTCATTTGGCGCTTTACGGGAAAGCCACCTCACCATCTTGTGATCTCAGTCGTGCGGCTGGAATGTGACACGAACGAAAGCTGGACTTTCCATGTGGACAA
>VBFF01000177.1 GCA_005889285.1 Chloroflexota bacterium | reverse complement strand
GGGTTGAGGACGGTGAGCTGCTGCGCCAGGTGTTGCGCCAGGCCGCCGACCGTGGGAGCGTAGGACCGGCCGTTGTCGTTGACGACGATGATCACGGGCGTTTTACGGTGACCGATATTGTTGAGGGCCTCATAGGCCATCCCACCGGTCAAGGCACCGTCGCCCACGACGACCACGACGTGTCCGGGATTGCCCTGCCGCCGCATCGCCTCAGCCATCCCGGAGGCGTAACTGAGACCGGTCGACGCGTGGCTGTTCTCGATGAAATCGTGCTGACTTTCGGTGCGGTTCGGATAGCCGCTCATGCCACCGAGCTTGCGGAGCCTCGCAAATCCCTCGCGGGGACGCGTCAGCAGCTTGTGGACGTATGCCTGGTGGCCGGTGTCCCAGAGGATCCGGTCCCTGGGGCTCTCGAACACCCGATGGAGCGCCAGGGTCAGCTCGACGACGCCGAGGTTGGGGCCGAGGTGGCCACCCGTCTTGGAGACGGTCGCGACCAGGAACTGGCGGATTTCATCGGCCAGGGCGCGCAGCTCCGAATCGCTCAGGGAGCGAAGATCGGCCGGAGTCATGATCCGGTCGAGGACTGGCGTGCTGGAAACCTGGTCCATATTCGATTCGAGTCTAGCGAAGAGCCGGCAAGCCCCTGCTCGACAGATAACGGGGATGACCGAGATTTGGTTTCCCTGCCTTGACTGGACTCACCGTCCAGACGTACCATGTCGCTGGCCGCATGGGGTGCGGCGTTAAGACTGGTTAAGCGGGGGCAAAGGTGGAGGAGATGCGGGGAAAGTTCCGCTTGTCGTTGGCTGCGGTCGTGATCATGGCGGTAGGCGTTCTGGTGCCCACGCCGGCCGGCGCTGCTGGGGCGGTGGCGCCAACGCTCGTCGCCGCCGGCTTCGACAGCCCCCGGGGGGTCGAGTTCTTCAAGGGCAAGCTGGTGGTAGCCGAGGCAGGCCACGGCGGGAAGAACTGCATCCCCGGCGTGCCCACGATCTGTTTCGGCCGTACGTCACAGATTTCGTGGGTTAACACGGCGACTGCAACCCACACGCCGCTCGTCGACCACCTGTTCTCAGCCGCCGAGTTCTTCAATCCCACCGAGGGCGAAGCCCTGGGGGTGGACGGGATTTCCTCGCGTGAGGGCACGCTGATGGCGATCCTGGGCGTGTTCCCGCAGGCCTTCGCGAATTACCAGTGCGCCGCCGGAGACACTGAATGCCAGGCGGACGTCGCCGCGGCCAAGAAGGAGGCGGGCGCGTTGCTTTCGGTGAAGTCGAACGGCGCCTGGCGAAAGGTTGCCGGCGTTGGCGCATTCGGTTTCGACTACACGGCCGACATCCCGAACCAGGAGCACGACTCCAACCCTTACGGCGTCCTGGCGGCCAACGGCGGTTCCTACGTTGCCGATGCCGGGTCGAACACGCTCGAGTTCGTCAGCAATGGTGGGCACATCAGCGTGCTCCACTATTTCCCGTTCCGGCAGAACGCCTTCCCAAGCGATGAGGTGCCGGACTGCATCGCGAAGACGGACGATGCGCTTTGGGTCGCCACGCTGGCGGGCCATCTTTACCGCGTGCACGGCCGATCGGTGACGCTCGTCGACAACTCGGATCTCAAGCACGTGACCGGCTGCACCGCCGACGGGCAGGGGAACGTCTACTTCGTCAACATGTGGACGACGCCGACGCCCCCGCAACCATTCACCGGCAACATCGTCAAGCTCGACACCCAAGAGGGGACGTCCTCGGTCATCGCGGCCGGGCTCAATTTCCCCAACATGGACGTGGTGGGGCCGGATGGCAATCTCTACTTCAGCGCCGACAGTATCTGCCCGACGACGGGAATCCCAGGGCTCTGCGCCCAGGGCGGCACCGTCTGGAAGCTGGCGCTGCCGCACGACGAAGACGGCGGCGATAACCACAGCCGTCGCGACTAACTAATCGCTGGGGGCTGGTGGCTAGCGTGCTGGTCACCGGCCCCTGACGGCGTATTGTCTTAGTCATGGAGACGCCGCTCACACCACTCGAGTTCACGCGGCGGACTCGACGCTTGCATCCGCAACGTGAGGCGGTCGTCGACGGCGACCTGCGGCTCAGCTACGAGCAGTTCTTCGACCGCTGCGACCGCTGGTCCACCGCGCTCCAGCGGATGGGCGTGCACCAGGGCGACCGAGTCGCCTACATCTGCCGCAGATTGGCGCCGTGCTGGTTCCCGTCAACTACCGGCTGACAGCCGACGATTTCGCCTACATCATCGATCACTCCGGGGCAACCGTCGTCTGCGCCACCGAGGATTACCTCGAGAGCGTGGACGGTATTCGCGACCGGATCGGGGACGTCAAACAGTTCGTCGCGCTGACCGGCTCGCGCGCCGGGTGGCTCGATTACGAGGCTACCCTTAAGACCGAATCGCCGGACCTCGAGCGCCCGGACATCGACGAGAGCGACCTGCTGACCATCAACTACACGAGCGGGA
>VBFF01000010.1 GCA_005889285.1 Chloroflexota bacterium | reverse complement strand
ACCGCCACTAGGGCGAGGACCTAGCTCGAAGACCGGATGGTGCTGGGCCGCGCCGTCGGGATCGGTGAAGATCTCACGCGCGCCGAGCATCGAGCCGAGGATCCAGCGGCCCATCGGTACGTGACCCACGTAGGGGGTGAGAGTGTCACGGAAGAAAGCAGCCGCCTCGGCCTGTGGCAGCTCACGCGCCGCAACCGCCTCTGGACGGCGGTTGACGGTGAGCGTGGCGACGCCGGCGGCACGCAGATTCCGCGCCCAGTTCACATCGCCGAAAGTCGCGATCACCCAGCGGTGACCGCCTATCGCGACGACAGCGACCGGGGTGGTTCGATCTATGCCGCTGCTGCGGCCGCGAACGGTGAGGAGGGCGTTGGGACCGAGCGGGACGCCGCCGCGGAGCATCCGGCGCGCGATGGGATTAAAGAGAGGAACAAAGAACGGGACGCGGGTCCTAGCTTTCGAACGATCGATGGGCTGAGCTGACATCATCAGGCGCCTCCAGAGAATTCAAGCAGGTGATTGACATCAGTCTAACAGATCCATCAATCACTTGCTTGAGCGCAGTCCGAGCCAGCGTTCGAGTTGACGGAAGGCGCGGTCGGTGCGGTCGGCCGAGGCGGTGCTGGGAAGCGTCATGCTGGTGAGCGTCGCCATGATCAGGGCGGCCACGTCGTCGTTATCGAGGTCGCGGGCCAGGTAGCCGTCGCGTGCCGCGCGCTGGAGCAGGCCCCGCAGTGTTCGCTGCCAGGCCTGAAACGCCTCGCCCATGATGCGGGCCAGCGAGGGGTCGCGGGCCGAGCGAAGGGCAAGCTCGCCCATGACCGCGCCGATCTCGGGTTCGTCGCGCAGAAGCTTGCGAACCGCGCGGAGATGATTGCGAAGCTGATCGGCCGGCGAGCCGTGCGGCGCCAGCGTCGAGCGAAAGCGATCCATGGCATGCGCTACCACGCCGCGGATGAGCGCCTCCTTGGTCGGGAAGTAATAGTGCAGAGTCGCGATGTTGAGACCGACGCCCGCGGCCACCTCCCGCGTGCGTAGTCCTTCGAAGCCGCGCTCCGCGATCTGATTGAAGGCGGCCTGAACAAGCGCCTGCTCACGGTCTTCTTTGCGAGAGCGCGCCAGGGTTCTAGCGCCGGCGGGAGTCATGCATGTCAATTAAACACTTGATTGAAGCGCCGCGTGTGGTTCTAGGGCGGGGGTGCTATGCTCGCGATCAGGAGGTGGGAAATGTTCAAACCATTACGCGCGGCGGCGACGCTACCGGCGCAGGATCTCCAGAGGGCGAAAGCCTTCTATCGCGACAAGCTGGGGTTGAGCCCAACCATGGAGGACGGCGCCTTGGGCCTGATGTACGGGCTGGCGGCGGGCACCGGTTTCGGGGTGTTCCCCAGCAGTGGGAAGCCGTCCGGGACGCACACCCAGATGGCGATCGAGGTTGAGGACGTTGAGGGAACCGTCAAGGAGCTCCAGTCAAAGGGTGTCAAGTTCGAAGACATCGACACGCCCGGGCTCAAGACCGTCAACGGGATCGCGGATTTCGGCGGCAGTAAAGGCGCCTGGTTCAAGGACTCGGAAGGCAATCTCATTGCGCTCGGCGTGCCGGTGCCAGTAGCCGCCCGGCCGCGCGCCTGATCTAAAGCGGATCGGCCGGCCCGGGCGGGTCGGCCGATCGAGTCGTCAGCGTCGTTCGAGTCTTTGTGTCCCTTCACCAGGATGCCAGGACTCGATCACCAGCTGATCGCCGGCGTCATTCAGGTGCGTGAACACGGCCTCCCTGATGTCGACCCGGAAGCGCCGGCCACCCTCGACCGGTGAGTTGGTGACGTCGACCTCGTGCGCGAAACCAGCGAGCTTCGCCTCGCCGGGCCATTCGCGAGGATTGTCGGGCGGAGGATCATCGGTGGGGCTGTGCAGGGCGAGGCGCGGATCGCGCTCGAGGTCGTAGAGCTTGCGCGAGCCCGGCATCAGCCCGAGGAAGATCTCGCCTTCCGCGAACTCCACCTCGATGCCACTGATCCGCGGCGATCCATCTTTGCGCAGCGTCGCCAACGTCTTGTGTTTGCGCGTGTCGAAGCGCTGTTGGACGCGGCTCGCGAGAGCCGGCTCGGCCGAGGCGAACTCTGCCCAGCTCGCCATCACCCGGTCCCGAACCACTGGCGCCGCATGGGGAAGAGGTAGCGGTCGGTCAAAAAGTTCAGAACGCGGCGCGCTGCGGCGAAATTCTCGCTGACCTCAGCAAGCACGGCGGCCATCGTCGCCTGTCGATCCGCGCCGTGCTGCGCGATGCGGTAGGCGCGCCGTCCGAGCTGTTCGAGCAGCCAGACGCCGTCCTGACGCTCGGCACGCTCGCGGTCGGCGGCTCCCAGGGCGCGCTCGAGCTGGCGGCGATCGCGTTCGGCGACCAATCGTTCGCCCGCGTAATCCGGAAAGATGCCAGTCAAGAACAGCGAGAGATCCCCGAGCCGGCGGTAAACCGAGGGACGGTCAACCTGCGGGACTACTTCCGCCAGCTCGATCAGCCGGAGCGGATCGAGCTCGCTGAAGCGCCGGCGCCGCCAGCCCCGGGTGGTCTTGACCATGGTGCTGCCGCTGGTGACGTTCGTGTACGAGGCGAGCAACTCGGCGAGAAACAAGCGGCGAAGCGGATCGGCGCCAAAGTCGCGCAGGCTACTGGTATCGAAGACGGGCACGCGCTGCCGCGGTCCAACCCATTCCTCGATGAAGGAGGCTTGACCGAGGTCGCGAACGACGCGATGGATGAGCACGGCGAAGATGAGGAACGGCGAGCCTCGCAGCAGTGGATCTCGGCCGGGCGTCGCAAACAAGGCGCGGAACGTCTGCGGACTGTCGAGCAACGCCTCGAGCTGCGCGGGATTGCGACGCGCGTCGTGATGGGATTCGCCAGCCGCGCCGAGGAAAGCGAGGTCGGCATCGGAGAGATGTTCGAGGTAGAGCGAACTGAGCATCACCTATATGATGCGACGCGGCGCTTACACTTAGCCCTCAATGCGTCGGCCCGATGACGAGTGTCCGTATCCGAAACCGTTTTCAGAATATTTCGATGACTGCCCGGCCTTCCAGGCACGCCAGTTCATTCCGCTCGACACGCTCTACCAGCCGCTCGAGCCGGTACTGACGTGCCGCCACCTGGAGACGCGGTCGATGACGCAGCGTCACCGCTGGTACGGGGCATGCGCGCTGGGGAGCTCGGACGCCCGCGGTCGCTGGGCGCGCCAGGTTGGGGTCGCACGTCTCGATAGGATCCGCGCGATATACCACCCGTCTCTGGGAGCTGAAGGGTCAACAACTCCGCGCCTTTCGCGACAGCGTGGATGCCGGGCCGGCCACCGTCGAATTGCGGCGGCTCGCCGGAAAGATGACCGCGGAGCTCGACCAGTTCCTGCAGAAGCGGAGCGCCGCGTTCGCCGCCGTCGAGATGCCGATCGATGCCGCGGGAAGGTTGATCCAGGTCGCGATCGATCGCTTTATCGATACCAAGTACGCGGCCGAAATCAGCTTCGAGGTTCCGGACGATATCCTGCAGCGCTTTCCTGAACCTGTCCGCACCTTCTTTCGGCCGGCGGTGCCGGAGCGGCCCGCCGCTGACCGCTAGCCTCGGCCCTCGCTAGTCTCCGCCTTGCGGGCGAGGCCCTGGAGCAGGGCCGGAAAGGTGTCCGCGATCTGCTTGCCCATCATCCCGCCGACCAGCCCGCCGAGCGGGCCGCCAACAACAATCGCCTGGCTGAGGGTGGTCTTGCCCGTGGAGCCCGGCGAGACCTTGCACTCGAAGGCAAAGCGCGTCAGGGGAATTACCGTGGTCTCCAGGCGGAAGGACTTGCCAGGTACGACCTCGGTCAGCTGGACGGCGCGCGTGCCCTGTTTCGTCTTCATCGTCCCGGTGGTGCCCGCCGCAAACGGGCCGGTGAGCGTCATCGATTGCACGTCCGGATTCCACTCCGGCCAGGTGCTCGCATCAGACCAGATCTTCCACGCCGCCTGAGGACTCGCGGTCGTCTCGACTGAGCGTTCGTTGCTTGCCAAGCCTCGCCTCCTCCCTCTATTGCTTCGCGCTACGGGCCGTCCCGCGGTTCAGCAGCAGGTATATCACGCCGGCAACGATGAAGCCGATGAAATAGCCAAAGTCCGCGTCGCCGAACCAGGTGGCAAACGGTCCGTGGGCTTTCAGGCCGAACACCTGGAACTGCTCCGAGATGAACAGCAGCGAAACCGCCAACCCGATCGCCCAGGCGATGAGACCGTTCCAGTTGAGCGGAACGGCTTGACTGAACCCCATCGGCTCGCGATGGCCGAAGACGTAAAAGTCCAGCAGCACGACGGCGAGCCACGGCATGATCCAGTAATCGAGAACGATCAGGAAGTTCTCGTAGTTCTGGGTGAAGTTCTGATAGCCGAGCAAGGCAAGGACGAAGCCAAGTGCACCACCGATGATGGCCAGGTGCCATCGCTGCAGGCGGATGTCGAGCACCTTCGCCGACATGGTGTTGGAGTAGAGGTTGAGGACGTTGGCCGTGGTTGCGCCCAGGATGACGGCCACCACCGCGAAGGCGCCAAAGCCGCCCATGACGGTTTTCAGCGCCGCGATCGGCGTGGCGCCCGCGGGGGCAACGATCGCGACCAGTAGCCCGACCACCTCGGTGAGGAACGAGGCCAGGACGGCGCCGATGAAAACGTAGATGGCGATGTACGACCGCGAGGTGATCTCCGGCAAGTAGCGCGAATAGTCGGACGCGTAGGGCGACCAGCTCATGATGTACGAGAAAGACACGGCGAGCACGATGGCGAACAGCGTCAGCGTGCCGGCAAACGGCTTCGGATGCCAGGCGGCGATCGCCGAGCCATGGGTGAGCGCGATCACGGTTGCGATCGCGAACAGGACACCGAGGATCAGCACCATGTAGCGCTCGAATTCTTGGATCGCGTTGTGGCCGTAGATCACGAGCAGGGTCTGGACGACGACCAGAATCGCCGCCGACAGCCAGAACGGGAGGCCGGGCAGCAGGAGCTGGATCGCGAAGGCCCCGAGGATCGTGTTGACCGTGAACCAGCCGGCCGTGCTCAACCAGTTCAAGGCGGCGGGAATGTAGCCGCCGACGCGGCCGAAGGCCCGGCGGCCGATGAACATTTGCGGGTAGCCGGCGGCGGGTCCCATCGCCGCTGACCAGGCGAGGACGAACCCGCCGAGGATGTTGCCCAGCGCCAGGGCCAGGATCGCCGGGCCCACCGAAAGGCCCAGTGCCACCGGGACGAAGCCGATGGCGTAGTCGGCGATCGTCAGATTGGCCGCCAGCCAGAGCCAGAGCAGCTGGCGGCTGTGGCCATGCCGCTCGGCAAAGGGAATGTGTTCGATGGAATACGGTTCGGGAATGCTGACCCGGTCCCCGTAGCGAGCGGACTCTTCCACCAACTAACAGCGTAACAAGCTGTCGATTCCTGGCCCCGCTCGTTCGTCGTACTGTACAAAGCGGCGAGTGCCGCGGACCATCAAGGAGGAACGCACGCGATGAAATACGTGTTGCTATTCGGCGAGACCAAGGAGCGGGCAAAGCAGTGGGAATCGATGCCGGAGGCCCAGAGGCAAGCGGCCTACGCCCCGATCAACCAGTGGTTTGAAAAATACGGCAACAAGATCACCGGCGGCCACGAGCTCCAGCCGGAGCGGACGGCGACCACGGTCAAGTTCAACAACGGCAAGCCGGTGGTGACCGACGGTCCGTTCATCGAGGGCAAGGAGTCGATCGGCGGTTATGCCGAGGTCACGGTGGCCGACCTGGATGAGGCAATCGAGATGGCGAAGGGATGGCCGACCGGTGGGCTGGTCGAGGTCCGTCCGGTGGTCGATCGAGGCGAGCCGCAGCGATAACAACCAGCGAGTCCGCGACCGACGCCGCGCTGACCGCCGTCTTCCGCGAGGAGACCGGCCGGCTGACCGCGGCGTTGGTCCGGGCGCTGGGGGATTTCGATCTCGCCGAGGAGCTCGTCCAGGAGGCGCTGCTCGAGGCGGTCGAGCACTGGCCGAAAGAGGGCATCCCGGACAAGCCTGGCGCCTGGCTGCTCACCACAGCCCGGCGGAAGGCCGTCGACCAGTTCCGACGTCAGGCGCGCTTTCGGGAGAAGCTCGCATTGCTCGAGGGAGCCTCAATGAGGGATGACACAGCGGAAGGTGACGACCGGCTTCGCCTGATCTTTACCTGCTGCCATCCCGCGCTGTCTCGCGAGGCCCAGGTGGCGCTGACGCTGCGGGCGGTTGCCGGTCTGACCACGATCGAGATTGCGCACGCCTTCATCACGAGCGAGGCGACCATCGCCCAGCGCATCGTGCGGGCGAAACGCAAGATCGTGGAGGCGAGGATTCCGTACCGCGTCCCCGCTGAGCGGGATATGGGTGAGCGTGTCGAGGAAGTCCTCGCGGTGCTCTACCTGATGTTCAACGAGGGCTACCTCGCGACAGCAGGGGGAAGAGCATCGCGCCGGGACCTCGCCGAGGACGCCATCTGGCTGGCTGGGCTGATGGTGCGGCTGATGCCGGAGGAGCCGGAGGCACTGGGCCTGCTCGCGCTGATGCGCCTGCACCTGGCGCGCGCGGATAGCCGTTTCGACGCGGACGGCAACCTGGTCCTGCTCCAGGACCAGGACCGGAACCGATGGGATCGGGAACGGATCGGGTCGGCGCTGGTGGTCCTGCAACGCGCCGCCGCGCTGCGGCGGTCCGGGCCGTACCAGCTCCAGGCGGCGATCGCCGCCTGTCACGCGGAAGCGAGGTCCTGGGAGGAGACGGACTGGCGGCAGATCATGGCGCTCTACGACGTGCTTCTCGAGCTGATGCCCTCGCCTGTCATCCACCTCAACCGCGCGATTGCGCACCGCCACCTCGACGGGGCGGCGGCGGCCCTACCCGAGGTTGATGCCCTACAAGAGGTGCTCGATGACTATTACCTCTTCCATGCGACGCGCGCCGAGCTGCTCAGGGATCTCGGCCGCGTCGACGAGAGTCGAGCGGCGCTCGCCCGAGCGCTCGAGCTAACGGCCAATCCGGCCGAGCGGACCCTGCTGCAGGGGCGCCTCGGCTGATCGATCGAGTTCCTTCACCGTTCGACGCTCGTCTACGATGAAAACGGCACGCCAATGGCCAGAAAGGACGCCGGCTACGCGCTGAAGAGCCCTCGCGGGCGCCCGCACGATCTCGTCGCGCAGGCCTTCGATTTCATCGAAGATGCGATTCACGTGGTGGTGGCGGGCCTTCTGGTCGTGGCCGGGGCCTTTGTTGTCTGGAGCGTCGTCACCCGGATTGGCGACGAACTCCACAAGGCCACCTCCCCTCAGGAAGTCGTGACGTTCGTGCTCGACAAGGGCCTGGTGCTGTTCATCATCGCGGAGCTGCTGCACACCGTCCGCGTCACGATCCAAGAGCGCAAACTGGTCGTTGAACCGTTTCTCATCGTGGGGCTGATCGCCGGCGTTCGCCGGCTGCTGGTCATCACCGCCCAGGTGGCCGAACCGAACGGTAACTTCAAGTGGAACCCGCAGGGTATTGAGATCAGCATCTTGCTGGCCCTCGTCCTCGGGATGACGCTGTCCCTCGTTCTGTGGCGCCGCTTTTACGGAAGGCGCGCCGCTGCCGAGGAGTAGACCTCATCGCGGCGCTCGCGCATTTCGAGCTTGTTGCGCCGGGACCCTTCGACCTCGAGGTCGAAGCGGGCCACTTCGGCGGCTGGCCGCGGCTCGGCGACGCCGTCGTCATGGCCTTTCCCGTCGAAGGCTGGCGGGATTCCGCGGCGGTACTGATGCGGCAGCGGGGAACGACGATCACCGGCGATATTTATGGCGGCCCTGGGTCCGACGCGGAGCGCGCCTGGCAGCAGGCCATGGCGACCGTCTCGCTCGATGTCGATGGCCAGGGTTTTGCCGAGGTCGGACGCCGCGATCCCGTTATCGGCCGGCTGCAGGCCGAGTACGCACATCTTCGACCGGTGCTCTTTCACTCGCCCTATGAGGCCGCCTGCGCCTTCGTCATCGGTCACCGCATCTCGATCGTGCAAACGCGTCGCATCCGGCAGCAGATGGCCGAACAAGCCGGCGCGACGATCGAGGTGGACGGTACCGCCTTCCGAGCCTTTCCCGATCCCCACGCGCTGCTTCGGATCGAGAGTTTTCCGAGCGTGGCGCCGGCGAAGATCGAGCGGCTGCACCATGTCGCGCGGGCTGCCCTCGACGGGACGCTTGATCGCGCGCGGCTCCGGTCGTTACCCGAGATGGACGCCCTGGCCCAGCTGCGAACCCTGCCGGGCATCGGTGAATTCTTTGCGCAGGGCATCTTAATGCGGGGCGCAGGACTGGTGGACGCGGTCACCGACGATGACATCACGCCGCGGGCGATCCAGCTGCTGTATGCGCTTGGCGAGCGGCCCAATCGGGCCGCGATTCTCCAGCGGGCCGAGGCCTGGCGACCGTACCGCATGTGGGCGATGGTCCTACTGAACGTTTGGCTCCGCAGCCAGCCACCGGACGTCAAGGGTCGCCGGGAGCTGAGACGCCAGTAAGGTAGTCGCGATGCGGAGCCTGATGAACTTTGGCCTGGGTTGCAGCGGCTGTGTCACCCTGCTGGGAATCCTGATCAGCCTGACGCTGGTTGGCATCCACCTCGGGTTTCCGCTGGTCGTGATCGGAGTGCTCGGCCTGATCGGCTTTGGCGTTGGCCGCGCGGTCTTCCGCGAGCCGCCTCGGGTCTGATCCGGCGACTCAGGAGGTGCCGCGAATGAGCAATCGGGACGCCCGCTATCCACCGATCGCCGACTACGGCATGCTCGGGGACCTGCGATCGGCAGCGCTGCTCAGCAAGCAGGGATCGATCGACTGGATGTGCCTGCCGCGCTTCGATAGCCCCTGGATCTTCGGCCGGCTGCTCGATTGGGACAACGGTGGCTACCTCGAGCTTCGCCCGGTCGACGGCGCCCTGGACTACCGCCAGTACCGGCGCGACTCGAACGTGATCCAAACCGTCTGGAGCCGTGGCCAGACGCGGATGCGCGTGGTCGACTGGATGCCAATCGTGCCCAAAAGCAAGCGCGTGAAACCACCCGAATCGCTGCGCTTGATTCGCATGGTGCAGCCCGTCGCCGGTGCGACAGATTGGCGACTGACGTTCAAGCCGCGCTTCGATTACGGCCGCCAGGTGCCGGCCCTAGCAGTCATCCGGCCCGGGATGCTCGTGGCCGAGGGGACCGATGGCGACGTCTTCCTCCAGTTTCCGGACGGTGCCGCGCTCCGCCTGGACGATGGTCTCGCCACCGTCACGGGACGAGTGATGCCGGGTCACCGCGCCGCCGTGCTGCTCCACTATGTCGACCGGAGTGGCAAACGTCCGCCGCCGATATCGATGGAGGAGGCCCATACCTACCTTCATCAGACGGACGACTACTGGGTCGGCTGGCTGCGGTCGTCGACGTATCGGGGTAGGTTCGACGAGCCGCTGCACCGATCGGCGCTGGCTCTGAAGCTGATGCAGTACCTGCCGACGGGCGCCTTCGTCGCAGCGCCCACGACGTCGCTGCCGGAGAGCCCGGGCGGCTCGTTGAACTGGGACTACCGCTATACGTGGATCCGCGATACCGCCGACCTGGTCAACGCGCTCCATCAACTCGGGTTCGAGGACGAGGTCGATGGCTTCTTGCGCTGGGTCCGCGCCGCCCATGATCGTCACCCGGAGAGCTTTCAGGTCATGTACACGGTCGACGGCGAGGACCGCGTGCCAGAGTTTGTGCTCGACGAGCTGGAGGGCTACCGTGAATCGAAGCCCGTCCGGATTGGCAACGCCGCCGTCGAGCAACTCCAACTCGACATCTACGGCGAGCTGGTCCAGACCGCCTACACAGCATGGCAATCGAGGAAACAGCTGCCCAAGCCGCGACGCGCGATTTTGCTCAGTGTCGTGGATTACATCCTCGAGCACTGGCAGACGGAAGACTCCGGCATCTGGGAATCGCGACGCCGGCCGCGCCGCTACCTCTACTCGCAGGTGATGCTCTGGGTTGGGCTCGACCGCGCGTTGCGGCTCGATCCAGCGCTGCGCATGGGCAAGGTCCGACGGGCCGCCGTCCGGCGAACCCGCGACACCATCAAGCGCCAGGTGCTCGAGCTCGGCTACGACCAGGAGCTTGGTGCCTTCACCCAAGCGCTCGGTCACAAGGACCTCGATGCGACGGCTCTGGCGGTCGCGATGTACGAGATGCTTCCAGCGACCGATCCGCGCGTGGCCTCGACCGTGAAGGTGCTGCAGGAGAAGCTGAGTAACAATGGATTCCTCTACCGCTATGTCCCCCAGGAATCGGAGTTCCACCAACGGGAGGGCGTCTTCGTCATTTGCACGCTCTGGCTCGTGAACGTCCTGGCCCAGATGGGCCGGCGTGACGAAGCGGAAGCCCTCTTCAGCCGCGTCACCGAGTCCGCAAACGATCTCGGGCTCTTCGCCGAGGAATTCGATCCGCAGACGGGCGAGCTGCTGGGTAACTTCCCCCAAGCCCTGACCCACCTTTCGGTGATCAACGCGGCCCTCAACCTCGAAGGCCGACCTTCCGGCAAGGGTCGGCGCTCCGGCCGCAGGGACGGCCGATAGAATCGACTCGCTGCGGAGCGGTCGCCTAGTCTGGTCGAGGGCGCGGCACTGGAAATGCCGTAACGGGCGTACCCCGTTCGCGAGTTCGAATCTCGCCCGCTCCGCCACCACGCCTTGTAGCCGCCGACGCCATGGCCCCCACATCTGCAGCGTTTCCTCTCATGTAGGCTCAAAG
>VBFF01000009.1:16625-17102 GCA_005889285.1 Chloroflexota bacterium | reverse complement strand
TCCTCGAGTCGACCCATTGACAGGGCCGCCACTCAAGGGCGCGCACCCCGAGTATAGCGGCGAATCCAAGGAGGGTTAAAACACCACCATGTCCAACAATGTTCGACCGTCCGCGCCCTGGCTGGCGCTGGCGGTGCTTGCGCTGGGTCTGTTCATGACCCTTCTCGACCTGACCATCGTCAACGTCGCCATTCCGAGCATCGTTGACGACCTTCACGCCTCGCTCGACCAGATCCTCTGGGTGCTGAACGGCTACAGCCTGATGTATGCCGTGCTGCTCATCACCTCGGGGCGGCTGGGTGACATCTTCGGACCGCGCAACATGTTTGCCGCCGGCATCGTGGCGTTCACCGTCGCCTCGGCCTTCAGCGGGCTCGCCCAGGATCCCACCCAACTCATCCTGGCGCGCGGCGCCCAGGGTTTCGGCGCGGCGATCCTCGCACCCCAGGGCCTGCCCATCATGACCACCCTCTTCCC
>VBFF01000009.1:0-16491 GCA_005889285.1 Chloroflexota bacterium | reverse complement strand
CGCCCGGGCCGGCGTCATCGCCTCGATTGGCTTGGCGTCGCGCTCGCAACCATCGGCTTGTTTGGTGTCGTTTTCGGCCTGATCGAGGGGCAGCGGTACGAGTGGGGAAGCGTGCGATGGGGCATCACGATCCCCGAGATCATCGCCGCCGGTCTCCTGGTGCTGGCTATCTTTCTCGTGGTGCAGTGGCGGCGTCAGGATCGTGAGCCGTTGCTTCCCTTCGCGGTCTTCAAGGATCGGAACTACACGCTGATGACGCTGGTCTTGCTGGCGATGGGGTTCGCCATCGTGGGTGTGTTCCTCCCGTTGACGCTGTACTACCAGTCCGTGCTCGGGCTGAGCGCATTCGATGCTGGCCTCGCGATCGCCCCGCAGCCGCTGGCGATGATGCTGCTCTCGGGTGTGGCCGCACCGCTGGCCGCTCGCTACGCAAAATACATCCTGATCGCCGGACTTACGCTCTTCGCGCTGGGGATGGCCTATATCGCCTGGACGGCGCAGGTAACCTCCAACCGCTGGAGCTTCGTCCCCGGGCTGGTAATCGCCGGCGCGGGCATGGCGGGTATCTGGACGCCGGTCTACAGCCTCGCGACCCGCGACCTCCAACCCCGACTGGCCGGCGTCGCTTCCGGCGTCGTTAGCACGCTCCAGGAGCTTGGTGCCGTGCTCGGAAGTGCCGCCATCGGCGCCCTCTTGCAGAACCAGCTGGCGACCGACCTGCACAACCGAGCCGTCACCTTTGCGACCCAATTGCCTGCCCAGGCGCAAGCGCCTTTCGTCGATGGCTTCAGCAGGGCCGCAAAAGCCGGTCTCGAAGTCGGTCGCGGACAGAGCGGCACCAGCCTCACGTTGCCGGCGGGCATCCCGCCACAGGTCGCCCAGCAGATCCAACAGGTGGCCCACGCGGTGTTCACGCAGGCCTTCGTCGATGCCATGCGGCCGACGATGGCGCTCGCCATCGTTGTCATCCTCGTAGCCGCGGTGGGTGCGTTATGGGCGCGCAACCGCCCGTCCGGAGCACAGGGTCGCGCCGAACGAGACACACAGCGCGAGCAGGCGTCGGTCGCATGAGCGCACTGACGCCTTACCGGCTCGTTTTCCCACACGGCGTCGCCAACCTGACGGTGCGGGTCGACCCCTCGATGACCGGGACATACCATGGCGAGTTTTACGGTCCGAAGCCGCGCGTCACGGAGGCCGAGGGTGTCGTCTCGATCGACTATTCGCAGTTCAATCCCTTCATGTGGGGCCGGACGTCAGCGGACGTCCGGCTCAGCCCTGCAGCGAGCTGGGCGATCGAGATCCGGGGCGGGGTCTCCCACTGGGACAGCGATCTGCGCAGCCTCGAGCTGAGGGGGATCGAGGTGCGAGGTGGCGTCAGCAAGGTCGACTTGCGGCTGCCTCGCCCGACCGGCAGCTCGATTATCCGCGTCTCGGGTGGTGCCAGCCACCTCACGCTTCGCCGGCCCGCCGGGGTTCCAGCGCGCCTCCAGATCGGCGGCGGTGCCAGCAAACTCGAGCTCGACGCGCAGTACCTGGGGGCCGTGGGAGGTCCGGTGCGGCTGGAGACACCGGAATACGCGAACGCGACGGATCGATACGAGGTCGAGATTGGTGGCGGGGCGAGCCAGATCAGGGTCATCCGTGACTGACTCATCACACACCGCGGCTTGCGCCGTTTCCTGAGCTATGTGATAATGTGCCATGTAAATATGAGTCAACTCACTTCCAAGCCGGAACTCGACGCCGTAGAGTTCAAGACCGACGCGCAGGGCTTCCTGTTCGACCCCCGGGTCCGCGAGGTGCTGAAGCGGCAGGGCCGAAAAATCGAACCCGGAACAGAGGCGCTCGCCGCCGTCCGCATCCTGGGAAAGAAGCTCCACGCGGGCATGGAGCGCTGGGCGGACCGCTTCGGGCTGAGTGAGGGCCGCTTCCAGATCCTCGTGCGCCTGCACCACCAGCCGAGCGGGCGCTTCACCATGGGTGAGCTCGCGGAGATGCTGGACATCACTCCGAGAACGGTGACCGGCCTCGTCGACAACCTGGAGCGCGACGGCCTGGTGAGGCGCGTCGCCGATCCGGAGGACCGGCGCTCCGTTCATGCAGAGATTACCGACCAGGGCCGGGACCGCGTGAACGCGCTCTGGCGGGAGGCCGCGGGGGTCCAGGCAACGTTGACCCACGGGCTGAAGGAGTCCGAGCTGATTCAACTACGCCACCTGTGCCTGCGCCTGATCCAGGCGCTAGGCGTCGAGGAGGGAAAAACCCATGCCACAAGGTGAACTGACGACCCGCATCAAAGTCCTCGCGACCGCCGGCGTGATGCTCGCGCTGCTGCTGGCGGCGCTCGACCAGACCATCGTCGGCACGGCGCTGCCGCGCATCGTCGCCGAGCTCAACGGTCTCGATCGCTACTCCTGGCTGATCACCGGCTACCTCGTCGCCTCCACGGTTGTGGTGCCGATCGCCGGCAAGCTTGGCGACCTGTTCGGCCGCAAGCCTTTCATCATCGCCGGGATGATCGGCTTCGTCGCCGCCTCCGCACTCTGCGGCCTGTCCCAGGACATGAATCAGCTGATCGTCTTCCGCATCCTGCAGGGTCTCTTCGGCGGCACGCTCTTCGCCTCGGCGTTCACCGTCCTGGGCGACATCTACACGCCGGCGGAGCGGGCCCGCATCCAGGGCCTTTTCGGTGCCGTCTTCGGCCTCTCCTCGATCGTCGGCCCCGTGGTCGGCGGCTTCCTGACCGACAACCTCGGCTGGCGCTGGGTCTTCTACGTCAACCTGCCGGTCGGCTTGCTGGGCGTCCTCGTGGTGGCCGCCTTCCTGCCCTTCGTACGGACCCGCGCTTCCTGGCGCGACATCGACTTCGTCGGGTCGGCGACGCTCGCCGCGGGCCTGATCCCGATGCTGATCGCGTTGTCAGTGGCCAAGGACCAGGGATGGACCTCCTTCGAGGTGCTCGGGCTGCTGGCCTTCGGCGCCGCGATGCTGATCGCCTTCTTCATGATCGAGCAACGCGTCAAGGAACCGATCGTGCCCTTTACCCTGTTCAAGAACCGCGCGTTTGCCGTCTCCGTGTTGGTCGGCTTCTTTGCCGCCCTCGGCATGTTCGGGATGATCATCTTCGTCCCCCTCGAGACCCAGGGCGTTCTTGGTGTGAGCGTCACCAACTCCGGCCTGCTGCTCACTCCGATGATGCTCGGACTGATCGTGTCGAGTGTCCTCACGGGCCAGTTGATCCCGCGCATCAAGCACTATCACTACCTGGGGACCATCGGCCTCGGCCTGGTGATGATCGGGCTCTACCTGATGGCGCAGACGACGACGTCGACCACGCAGAGCGCGATCACGATCGACATCGTCCTCGTCGGGCTCGGGCTCGGCGTGACCATGCCGCTCTACATCAACGCCGTGCAGAGCGCCCTGCCGCAGCGCTACCTCGGCGTCGGCACCAGCCAGATCCAGTTCTGGCGCAACGTCGGCGGCACCGTGAGCTCCGCCGTTTTGGGGAGCATCCTGGCCCAGCGGCTTCCCGGCGCGATCAGCGCCCAGATCGCGAAGGTCAACCTGCCACCGGCATTCAAGAACGTCATGGGAAGCTCAGCCAGCAATCCCAACGCCCTGCTGGATCCGTCGCGGATCGCGGCGGCCAAGGCCAAGCTTCCAGCGCAGCTGGCGCCCCTCTTCGACCAGGCGATGCACGCCGTCCGCCAGGCGCTGGCCCTCACCCTGCACGACGTCTTCCTGATCTCGGTCATCCTCACGGCGGCGGCGCTGGTCATCTCGCTGTTCATGCCCGATGTCCCGCTGCGTTCGCGCCGGCCGCAGCAACAGGCCGGCAGCGAAGAACTCCCGACGGCGGCGGTGGGCTAGCGGGCATCGCTGATGCGGCCATCGCGACCGAGCAGGTGGTCGCGGGAGTGCGAGAATGCATTCAGGTCGCGGCCGGAACAGGAGGGCATGGGATGGCACGCACACACGCGATGCAACACCGCGGGCTAACAGCGCTCAGTGGGTCGATCATTGTTGCGGCGCTGTTCGCCTGGCTACCGCTCCAGGCCGCGGCCGCCGATCTTCGACAGGGCTCCGATGTCACGATTGGTCCCGGTGAAACGGTCAACGACGATATCTACGCCGGCGCCGGCACCATCAGCATCAATGGGACGGTCAACGGCAGCGTCATCGCCGGTGGGGGCACGATCACGGTGTCCGGCACCATCACCCGCGATCTGATTCTCGGCGGCGGCACCATCAACGTCACTGGCCATGTGGGCGGTAGCATCATCGTCGCCGGTGGCAATATCACCGTCAACGGACCGATCGCGCAGGACCTCGTCGTGACCGGCGGCACCATCGATGTTGGATCGGGCGCCACCATCGGCCGCGACCTGGTGGTGGCCGGAGGCACCGCGACGGTCTCCGCCCCGATCGCCCGGCGGGTCCAGATGTCGGCGGGCAGTCTGACGCTACGCAACCACGTTGGTGGCGACGTGCGTGGCCGGGTCGACCATCTCAAGCTCGATGGCGCGCAGGTCGGCGGCAACCTGGACTACACGAGCAATAACTCCGTCGAACAGGTGAACGGTGCGCATGTCACCGGGACCATCACGCGGCATACCCCCACCGATCGCGGCGACGCCGGTAATGGCTTTCTCGGGTGGCTGCGAGGACTGATCGGGATCTTCGCCCTCGGCCTGCTGTTGATCTTTCTGCTTCCCGGATTGAGCTCGCGGGCGATCGATACCGAGCGGGCCCAGCCGTGGGCGAGTCTCGGCATCGGGGCGGGGATCTTCGTGATCACGCCGATCGTGGCGCTGATCGTGTTCGTCATCGGGATCTTTGTCGGCGGCTGGTGGCTCGGACTCTTACTGATCCCGCTCTGGATCCTGGCGCTGGCCGTTGGCTTCGCCATTTCCGGGTTCCTCCTCGGGCGGCTGATCTTCGCCCGGCTCGGCTGGGGTGGATTCCACGATGCCTTCGCGTTGCTGGGCGGGCTCTTCGTGCTGTCCATCGTCGCGCTCATCCCGGTTATCGGCTTCCTGATCGGCCTGGTGGCGGTGATCCTGGGCGCCGGGGCGCTGGCGCTGGTTGTGACTCGGCGAGCCTGGATGCGACCGGCGGCCGGTTAAACCGAGGCGGACACCGACGGCGAGCTGGTCGCCCGGCCCTTGACGATGACGAGGCGGACGAGTCCGGCGGTCACGACGGCGACGGCGGGAAGCGGCAAGAGCAAACCCATCCAGGCATGCTCGGCAATCAGGCGGGCGATCCCGTCGCCGACGGTGACCCCCAGCGTGAGCAGCGCGGCTGCCCAGACCGAGGCAGAAATCGCCGTGCTCCACCAGAAGGTCCGGTAGCGCACCCCCAGCGTGCCACAGGCCACGGCCATGCCCCAGCGCAACCCCGGGACGTAGCGCGAGAGCCCGATCGCCAGGGGACCCCAGCGCTGAAACCAGCGTTGCGCGCGGGCAACCCCGGATGGCGTCAGGTGCAGCGCCTTTCCGAGGCGCCCATCGACCAACGCCGGCCCGAAGCGACGCGATGCCGCGAACAGGTTCGTCGATCCGAGCACGATCAGCAGCGTGAGTCCGAACCAGGTTGTGCCCAGGGCCAGGGGATTCACAGTCATCCGCTGGCCGAGATACCCGATGCCGACCTCGGAGGGCACCGGCATGGGGATACCCGATTCCTCGAGATAGACCCCGGCAACCGCAAGTTCCACGCCGATCTTTTGCTGGATACTGACCTCGAGTCCCGTCACGCGCGTCGCGAGACGGGGCTGCGTCACGGCGACGGCGACGGCCGCGGCGAGCAGGCCAACCACGATGCCGAGGACGATGCGGCGGGCGATCACGCGGCTAGGACGATGGGCAGGGTCGTTTAAGACACCACCACGGTAACCCGCTACGGCGATCCCCGCATGCCGTCTGGCTGGAGGAAATGTGAGTGGCCGGCTGGCTACTCGAACGGGTCTCGGCGGCGCTACGCTCCGGGTGGGCGAGGGAGGACGCCCAACAGCTCGAATCCGTAGTCGAGCAGTTTCGGCATCTGCGCGTAGGCCGTGCCGTTTGGCGCGCCCAGCATGACGCCCAGCAGGCGGTGGCCGCCGCGGCTCGAGGTGGTGATCAAGCAGCCAAGCGCCTGCTCGGTCCAACCGGTTTTCAATCCGTAGGTACCCGGGTAGGTGCGCAGCAGTTTGTCGAGGTTGACGAGCGTATAGGCCTTGTGCGTGGCCGTTGCCGCGACCGTGATGGCGGGTGTCGCGGCAATGGCGACCAGGCCCGGATAGTGCGACTCCAGAAAGATGGTGGCAGTGGCCAGGTCATCGGCTGAGGAGTAATGCCCGGAGGCGTCCAGGCCGGTTGGGTTGAGGAAGTGAGTCGTGCGCAGCCCGAGGCGCCCGGCCTTGGCATTCATGTCGGCGATGAAGGTCGCGCGTGACGTGGCGGCCGAGGCGAGCGTTTCCGCCGCGTCATTTCCCGAGTTGAGGAAAACGCCGTATAAGAGCTCGCGCACCGTGACCCGCTCCCCGGGGGTCAGTCCCATGAAGGTGGAGTCGGCGGGCAGCTGGCGGATGGCGTCCGGCACCGTGACCAGTGTGTTCATCCCCATCAGGTCGACAGCGACCATGGCGGTGAAAATCTTGGTCAGGCTCGCCGGTGCCCGCGCGGCCCGGCCGTTCGATTGCCACAGAAAACGCCCGGTGTCGAGGTTGACGAGGGCGACCTCCTGCGCATCGATCGCCGGTGCCGGGATTGGTCGCAGCGTCGGACGCGGCCGAGCAACCGCGGCCGGCAGAGGAGGTGTCGGCGACGGCCCCGGTGACGGCGTGGCTTGCGGGATGCGCCGCGGCCTGGGATCGCCCTGGTCAACCGGCATCGAGGCGGCCAGGAGCCTGGGCGTGTCGACGGGTCTGGAAGGCTGGGGCGGTGCCGCCGACCCCAACGTGCTGCTCAAGGCAGCGATCGCCATCACGATGGCAGGCAGTCGAAGTGCAGACCGTCCCATGCAGGTCAGGGAGCCTATCCCACAACCCCCCAGAAAGCAAGAGGACGCGCCCTACAATGTTGCTCGCGCCGGGATGACGGAATTAGGTAGACGTTGGCGACTTAAAATCGCCTGCCCGTAAGGGCGTCAGGGTTCGAGTCCCTGTCCCGGCATCGCGAATATTGAAGCGGCGGAGCGCCGTGGCGTTTCGCTGGTCGTACTATGGCGTGATGCTGAGGCTGCCCGAGGTCCTGATCGGGATTGCGATCGTCGCCTACATCCTCAACGACCTCTTCCAGAGCGTCGTCGTGCCCCGGCCGACGCCGGGGCGCTACCGGCCGACGCGCTGGGTCGTTCGCCCCGGCTGGCGGGCATGGCGGGCGATGGGCCTGCGAGCCCGCTCGTCCGATGCGCGAGAACGCTTCCTGGGGACCTTTGCGCCGCTGGTCGTTGTCATCTTGCTCGTCGTCTGGCTCAGCGGACTCGTACTCGGATTTGCCTTCATCTTCTACGGCCTACGCGATTACCTCCATCCCCCCATTGACGGCTTCCAGACGGCGCTCTACTTTGCCGGGACCTCGGTCCTGACCATCGGTTTCGGCGACATCGTGGCGACATCGGGGCTGACGCGCCTTCTCGCGCTGGTCGCGGGCGGGACCGGTCTCGGAACGATTGCGCTCGCGATCAGCTTCCTGTTTTCGTTGTATGCCTCGTTCCAGCGTCGCGAGATCCTGATTGTGACGCTCGACGCCAGGGCCGGCGCCCCGCCGTCCGGCGTCAGCCTGCTGGAAACGATGGCCGACGACCTGCCGCGCCTCTTCGCCGAATGGGAGAAATGGGGTGCGGAAGTGCTCGACAGCCATCTCGCCTTTCCCCTCCTCGCCTATTTCCGTTCGTCGCATGACAGCGAATCGTGGCTCAGCGCGCTGGGGGCCGTGCTCGATGCCTCGACGCTGCTGTTGACCACGGTCGTCGACGGCCCGCGCGGCCCGGCCAAGATGATGTTTGCGATGGGCACCCACCTGGTCGAGGACCTTGGCCGGTTTTTCCACATGCGCGGCGATCACGACGTGGGCGTCGAACGCTACGAGTTCGATGAGGCGCGGGAGCGGTTATCAGCCGCCGGTTGGCGACTGATCGGACCGGAGGAGTCGTGGCTGGCATTCTCGCGCCTCCGCGTCCAGTACGCGAGCCAGCTCAACAGCATGGCGAAATGGTTTGCCGCGCCGCCGACGCAATGGATCGGGGACCGGTCGTATGTCCGTTTTACCGCGCAGCGGCACCAGGAGATCGAGTCGCGCGCGGCCTCCGGTTAAGCGGCGAAGGCTTCCGGCGGCTTTCCATGCAGGCGAAGGTAAAACGCGGTCGCCAGCGCATAGGGTAGCAACAGCCTGACCTCGAAATCCGGCGGCCGGCGCGCGATCCCGGCGAAGAGTTCCGGCAGCTGCCGGCGTTCCATTTCGTCGGAGATGTGCTGGATCGAAAAGGCATCAGAGGCGCGGATGCGCGCGGTCGCGCCATCCCAGACGGTGGCGCCGTCTTCCAGCTGACGCCACTCCGCGAGCAGGACGCCGTGCACCGCGCTCAGGGCCAACGCCTGCATCAGGCGCGGCTGGCCCTCGGGCCGGACCTCGACGCCGCGTGAGCGCGCCAGTGCCATCGTCTTCTGGACCGCCGTCTCGACCACCGGCCAGGTTTCCGCATCGGCGGCGGCGTGCACGAGGAGGTCTGGCGCCTCGATGATGCGCCGCGTCCGGCCGAGGGCAAAGCCATCGAGCTGGCTGCGCACGGTGGCACTAAGCCCCAGATGGGCGAGAGGAGGCGTTCGCGACACGAAAAGTTCGACGACGGGCTCCCCGAAGCCGATTACCGGGTCGTCGGCGGGAGCGGGCAACTCCTGGTGGTGCACCTTCGGCTTCCATATCGGCCCTTGCCGGCGCTTCTTGCGGATCGTGAGCTTGCCCGCTTGGTGCTGTCCGACCAGCACGGCCGCGATCACGCCAAGTAGCAGGACCAGGATCGCGACAAGAACGCCGTAGCGCAGCAGCGCGGTCACGGCGAGCACGAGCGCCGCGGCGAGAACGAGGGGGCGGCGAGGCAGCCGGGACATGCCTCCGAATACAACGCGCCGGAGCCCGAACCCGTGCAGCCGAAGCGGTTAGTTCAGGTTGCGGAAGAGCGTGGCGATACCCTGGCCGCCGCCGATGCACATCGTCACGATGCCCCACTCGGCTTTCCGACGCTTGAGTTCGTAGGCCAGCTTGACGGTCAGGATGGCACCGGTGGCGCCGACCGGATGTCCGAGCGCGATCGCGCCGCCGTTCGGGTTGACCTTCTGTGGATCGATCTCCAGCTCCCGAATCACCGCCACGGCCTGTGCCGCGAAGGCCTCGTTCAACTCCATGAGATCGATGTCGTTGATCGTCATCCCGACCTTCTTGAGCAAGTTCTGCACCGCGAAGATGGGGGCCACGCCCATGATCTCCGGGGCGATACCCGCGACGGCGTCGGCGACCCATTCGAGCTGTGGTGTCACGCCCAGCTCGTCGGCCTTCCCCCTGCTCATGACGACGACGGCCGCGCCGGCGTCGTTGATGCCCGATGAATTACCGGCGGTGACGCTCCCACCCTCGCGGAAGGCCGGCTTGAGGCGCCCGAGCGATTCCATCGTCGTGGCGGGCCGCGGATGCTCATCGATCCTGGCGATCACGGGATCGCCCTTTTTCTGCGGAATCGCGACTGGCACGATCTGGTCGTCGAAGCGACCCTCGGCGATGGCCGCGGCCGTCCGACGCTGGCTTTCGGCCGCGAATTTGTCCTGGGCCTCGCGAGAGACGCCGTAACGATCGGCGACTTTCTCGGCCGTCGATCCCATCTGGTAGCGGCCGAACGGATCGGTCACCAGCGACATCGTGCCGTCGATGAGCGTCGCTTCGCCAAGGCGCCACCCCACCTGCGAACGCGGCAGCAGGTACGGCTGGATCGACATGTTCTCGTTGCCACCGGCGACGACGACCTGGGCCTCACCGGTGCGCAGCTCCTGGACGGCGCTGTTGATCGCCTGCAACCCGGAGCCGCAAAGACGATTGACATTGAATGCGGTCGTTTTCTCCGGCAGGCCGGCCTTCAGGGTCGCAAGCCGGGCGTTGAAGGCATCTTCGCCGACCTGGCCCACGCAGCCCAGGATGACTTCGTCGACGACGTCTGGAGCGATGCCCGCGCGCTCCACCGCAGCGCGGATCGCGTTCGCGCCCAGATCCGAGGAGGGCGTGTCTTTGAAGGCACCCGCAAACTTGCCAATGGCGGTGCGGACGCCCCCCGCAACGACGATCCCCTCTCCGTTGCGCGTCACGAGATGATTCTAATTAGACGCCGGACCGGCAGTACTGCTACCGGTACCCATGCGGGTGATCCGCTGGGCCTTGGAAATGCCGCGCTCGACCTGGGGCCGCGCTGAATCCACGACACCCTGGGCCTGGTCCAGCACCGGCTGCATCTGGCCGCGCACCTGATCGAGGCGCTCCGAAAGCTCCTCGCGCATCTGTCGTCCCGGCTTGGGCGCGTAGAGCAACGCGACCGCCCCGCCAATGATCGCTCCATGCACCACGCCTCGCAAATACCCCATCGTTTCCTCCTTGGTGGCGGGCACGGACCCGCAGCTGACCCGGGTGTTCATCTTATCATTCCAACGGGGTTTCGTTATAGCGTCGATATCAGCATCGAATAGCGGCGAGGTCAGGCGTTCGAGGGTTCGAGGTGGACCGCGGCCGGCGCCGGCGCGGGCCGAATACCGTGCAGCGCGAGCGCGCTCGCGCGCACTGCCAGGTCGATCGCGGCGCGCAACAGCACCGCGCTCACGCAGCAGAAGCTATAGAGAAAGACCTCCGGGATGCGATCGAGCAGGAAGGGCACCCCGATGGCCAGTCCGCCGATCAGGATCGCGGCGGTGCACAGGGCGGCGCCCAACTCGACGGCTCGTGCCTTCAGCCACGCGTTGACAGTCATCGTTGCAACAAATGATATAGCGTAGATATCAGCAAAAGTCAAATGTTTAGTCGGGCAGCTGCTGGCCGGCGCCCCGCGCCCGAGCGAGCTCGAGCACCGCGGCGCCGGTGGCCACGTCCTCGATCGCGAGCCCGACCGACTTGAAGAGCGTCACGTCGGAGGGCTGGCGTCCGCCCGCGGATCCGGCGACGACGTCGCGTAATGAATGGACCCGGCCCCAGCTGAGCTGCCCCTCGCGCTCCGCCAGCAGCAGGTCGCCGGCCTCGAGGCGGGCCGCCTCGACATCGTCGGCGACCAGGAGGTCGGCTCGGGCCACGGCTCGGCCGTCGATTTCCCGCCGATCCGGATAGTTCGAGCCGCACACGTTCAGATGCTGGCCCGCCTGCAGCCACTCGCCGGGAAAGATAGGACGCGCCGCCGAAGTGATGGTGGTGAGGATCGCCGCGCCGTCGACGGCCTCCCGGAGGCTGCCGGCCGGCTGAATTGCGATCGCGCTCGGAAGCGCATCCCTGAGCTCGGCGACGAGCCCATCGCGGTGCGCGGAGGTCCGGCTGAAGACTCGCACCTGGCGGAGCGCGCGCACCGCGGCGACGGCGAGCACCTGGGTCAGCGCCTGGGTCCCGGCGCCGATGATGGACAAGACCGGTGCCTGCGCCGGCGCCAGGTACTTCGTCGCCAGCCCCGACGTCGCGCCGGTTCGCATCCGGCCCAGCCAATCGGCCTCGATCACGGCGCGCGGCCGCCCGTCGGCCGCGTCGAAGAGACACACCCAGAAGCGCGCACCGGACTTGCCGTGGGTGTAGGCCTTGAAGCCCATCAGGCCTTTGGCGGGGAGGGTTGCCGACATCGTGGCGAGGACGGCGCCAGCCGCAACCCGACGCCGAGGTTGATTGCTGGCGCGGCCCGCGGCCCACTCGCGAAAGGCGGCCTCGAGCGCCGCGAGTGTCATGTCCATCGTCAGCAGTTCTTTGACGTCCGTCTCGCGCAGAAAAAGCGGCACGACTAATCTTGACATCGCCGTGATCGATGCTGGGTTGCGACGGCGCATCGCGCGGGCGCGCGTCGGGCATTTCGCGACGTCGGACGGACGCATCCCGTCCGTGGTTCCGGTGTGTTTCGTTCTCCTGGGAGAAACGGTCTATCAGGCCATCGACGGCAAACCCAAGTCAGTCAATCCCAGTCAACTGCGCCGGGTCAAGAATGTGCGGGCCAATCCCAACGCGGCGCTGCTCATCGACCACTACCTCGAGAATTGGCGCCGGCTCTGGTACGTGGTGCTTCGAGGAAAGGCGCGGATCGTCGACGCCGGCGTGGAGCAGCGGCGCGCGATCGGCGCCTTGAGAAAGAAGTACCCGCAGTACCGGACGAACGTGCCGTTGCGATCGGACGCGCTCGTTATTGCGATAGATGTACGGCGGCTACGGCATTGGCGAGCCAGCTCACCCGGCCCTGTCCGCGCGCGCCACCCGGGTCGGCCGGCATGAATGTCCGGATCGATACGATGCCGGCGGCAGGATCCCCGTAGCGATCGACGAATCGCACGCTGTCGCCGAACCAGGGGTCGTTGATCGTGATCCCGCCCTCGGTCGTATACCCGGTCAGTAAGACGAAGTGCTGGTTACCACCGAGTTGGACCTCGGCGACCACCGGCCGTCCGGCGTCGAGCTCAGCCTGGATGACGGCCAGGTCGGGCCCGATCCACCCGGAGAATGTCACGCGTCCGTTCGTGTAGAAATTGACCGCGTCCCAGATGATCTGGTCGTCGTACACATAACCGCCGTTCACCGTCACCCAGGTATTGAAGGCGCCCGGGTCGGTGTTAAGGCCGTAGTAGCGCAGCATCATCGTGACCGCCGTGATGGCGCAGCCGGCCGAGCCGATCGTGTCCGTCGGGGAGTTACCGAGGGGTGCCCCGGCCCATGCGCCGTCCTGCTGGCTCATGACGGCAATGCTCATCGAGCTGTCGGCCACGGCACCGACCGGGTTGAACAGCGCGGCGCCGGCCGCGATGGCGCCGGCAAGTGCCGCCGCGCGCAGACCGAGATTCGGGCTCGGGAATTTCACCAATTGCGACCTCGCATGGACTGACCGGACAAGCGCCGCCCATCTTGAGGGCCCTCTTTAGCCCAAACAAACGACGGCGGTGGTCCAAGGTGGGCGAGCGCGCCGTACGGATATCCCTCACCTGTCCATGGGCGGAAAAAGGCGGGTGCGCGTGCCTCGGCCGGCCTGTGATGTCACGACGATTGGACGCAGTGTGCCAATCGCTATTGGTTGCTCGTAACGAAACAATCAAGAACGGCGCGCGAAGGGCCCAGCGCTCCTGGGTGGTTATCCGGATGCCGAGCGCTACGCGGCCTGCTTCTTGACGGCGCCCTGACGGGCTCTCGCGCGTTGGATTCGCTTCTCTTTGGCGGCACGACCGCGCCGGACGTGGGGTTTCATCGCCGGTACAACCCGAGTGGGGGCCGTCACTTGCAGGTGCCGTAACTCCGGGATCAATTCATGGCCCGATTGCCATCGCGATCTCATTGCGGTCCAATTGCATTAGCGATTGTTAAGATGGGGTGGCGCACATGAGTGACCCGCGGCCCATCGGCGTCTTCGACTCAGGCGTCGGCGGCCTCACCGTCCTGCGCGAGTTGCAGCGGCAGCTTCCCAATGAATCCACGATTTACTTCGCGGATCTCGGCCATTTTCCCTACGGACCCCGCTACCAGGCGCAGGTGCGGACGTTTGCCCTGAACATCATTCGGTTTCTCGAGAAGCTCGACGTCAAGCTGGTCGTCATCGCCTGTAACACGGCACCCGCCGCGGCGCTCAACACCGCGCGCGAGGTCTTCGACATCCCGATCATCGGTGTCATCACGCCGGGCGCGGAGGCTGCCGTCGCTGCCACGAAGAACAAGCGCGTGGGCGTGATCTCGACGGAGGGCACCATGCAGAGCCAGGAGTATCTGCATGCGATCCGCGAGGCGAATCCAACCATCGGCGTGCTGCCGAAGGCCGCGCCGAAACTCGTCGAGCTCGTCGAAGCGGGCAAGGCCGAGGCGCCCGAGACGGAGGCGGCGCTCCGTGAGGCGCTGCGCGACATCATCGAATACCGGGCCGACACGCTGATCCTCGGTTGCACGCACTATCCAATGCTCAAGCCGTTGATCAAAAAGATCACTGGCGAGAACATGACCGTCGTCGATTCCGCCGAGACGACCGCGGCCCGCGTCAAGCGGGTGCTCGCCAAGAACGGACTGGAGTCGGCCGAGGGCGAGACCGCCCGACACCAGATCTACGTCACGGGCTCACCAGAACGATTCACCGAGGTCGCGCGCTTTCTTTTCGGCCAGGATCTGCCACAGATCACGACCGTCCGAATGGAGCTCGTCGAAGCCATCAGCGGCCGGGAGGGGGCCGCGTGAGCGCGACAATGACCGGGATCGATTTCATCGCCCCCATCCGAACCGAGCTGGAGGACTTCGATCAGCGGCTGCATGCGACCGTGCGCGCCGATCTCGGCCCGGTTGCGGAGGCGATGGAGCAGATCCTCGAGGCTGGCGGCAAGCGGCTCCGTCCGGCGCTGGTCTTCCTGGCCGCTCGTCTCGGCCGTCCCAAAGGTCTGGACGACGTCGTCCGGGCGGCCATGGCGATCGAATTCATTCACAATGCCACCTTGATCCACGACGATCTGATCGACGGCGCCCCCACCCGCCGCGGTCTGCGCACGATCCACGAAACGCTTGGCCCCAACCCGGCGATCATCATCGGTGACTACTACTTCGCCAAAGGCGCGAACCTGATGTCCCAGATCGGCAATCCCAGCATCGACGCGCTACTCTCGCAAACCGTGATGACCATCTGCTTCGGCGAGATGCTGCAGCTGACCAGTCAGCGTCGCTACGACCAGTCGCTGGACGAGTATTACGCCAAGATCGAGCGGAAGACCGCGGTGCTGCTCGCCGCCTCGACCTACTGCGGCGCTGTTCTTGGTGGCCTCGACGAGGCCCAGGTCGAGGCGATGCGGCGCTTTGGTCGCTTATTGGGCATGTCCTTTCAGATCGCCGACGACGTGCTGGATTACCTGGCAACCGAAGAAGAAGTCGGCAAGCCTGTCGGCAACGACCTGAAGCAGGGCACCGTGACGTTACCGTTGATGCTCGCCCGCCATGATCCCGGCGTCGACGGCCGGCTCGAGGCTATCCTGGAAAAGCCGACGCTGCAGGATGCCGACTATGCCGAGGTCGTTCGCATCGTGCGGGATTCCCGCGGCATCGACGAGTCGTATGGCTACGCCAAGACCTTCGGGGACAAGGCGCGTGCCGAGTTGCAGGTCTTTCCGCCCTCGCCGTACCGCGACGCCTTCGAAGCGCTCACGTACTACGTGGTCGGGCGCCGCAACTAGCGCTTAACGGCTCGGAGCTGCAAGAACAGCGGCACTCGCTGCCATCGGCGATACCCTGGCTGCTTGTCAACCGCGTCATCGCTCGCGGCGGGTTCGCGCACGCGCTCGACCAAAAAACCGGCTGACTCGAGCGCGCGGCAGTAATCCTCCAGCGCATACATCCATCCGCGGAAGGTCATCTGTAGCCCATCTCGCTCGAAGTGGCCTTCGAACGGCCGGCGGCCGAAGTACGAGCCGCGAATGATGAAGGCCGCGGTCGGTTCATCAGACTCGAAGCGACCCGCATCGTTCACGGGATGGGTGACGCTCACACAGAAACGGCCGCCTTGCTGCAAGACCCGGGCGGCCTCGCGCACAGCTCTCGGCATGTCGGCGATGTCCATCAGAGAGTTGTAGGCAATGACGAGATCGAAGCTGGCGTCGGCAAACGGCAGGCTCGCGGCGTCGGCCAGCTCGTAGCGGCCGCTTGGATCGGCCTCCCGTGCGTATCGGATGAGCGTGGGTGAACTGTCGATCCCGATCACGCGGTGCTTGCGGGCGACCAGGTCTCGAGCCACGCGGCCTTCGCCGCAACCCATCTCCAGCGTTTGGCGTCCCGGAGGCGGGACGAGCTCGTCAAAGAATGCTTCTCGAAAATACCAGTAGGAATCGTGGCCAGGCCGGCGTACCCAACGCACCCAGTTCTCCGCCTCGCGTTCCCAGCTCGAGTCGACCGTCGTTTCGTCCACGGAACGCAAGCCTAAAGCTTGGATTTAAGGTCGTGTGCTAGCTTGGCCCTCGGTGAGATTTCGGCTGGCGACGCGAGGCAGCCCGCTGGCGATGATCCAGGCGCAGCTCGCCGCGGATGCTCTGGCTCGTGTCTACCCTGAGCACGAGTTCGTACTCGCGCCGCTGACGACGCATGGCGATCGTCACCCGTCGATGCGGCTCAGTGACTCACCTCGCGAGGGCGTCTTCGTGAAGGAGCTCGAGCAGGCGTTGCTCGACGGCCGGGCCGAGCTCGCGGTCCACTCGGCGAAGGATCTTCCGACACTCGCGACTCGCGGGCTCGTGCTCGCCGCGTTTCTCCCGCGCGCGGACGCGCGCGATGCGCTGATTGC